>CAYUIC010000007.1:0-12438 GCA_964444675.1 uncultured Gammaproteobacteria bacterium
TCCCGCCTTTTGGCACACTAAGTTTCTTTATCTCGCCGCGGCTGAAGTCAACCAAGGCGAAGCTTCCCATGAATCCGCCCGGACCTCTCTGTTCTGAATTATTTTGGAAAACAAGCAGATAGCGTTTGTCTATCTGCGCACCCAAGAAACTTGAAGCTTGTTTTGAAAGCTTGGCGGCTTCGACCAGGCTAGGCGCCATTAATTCAGCTTGCTTGCGTAAGCGTATAAATTGTTCGCGATATTGCTCCGGCAATGTCTCGGCGTCGATCGCCTTGAGTTCGTTTGCCAACGCATGAGCATCTTCGGCAGCCGGTGCAGTGAGCGCTCCGAAGCGGTCAAGAAAATTAATTATATTCGAGTTGGCAAGCGGTGTGATGGCATTCGCCAAGTCAGCGCCCAAGCGGGCGGATAAGCGTCCCGCTGCCAAGATATGTCGACTCTCCCCTGCCAGGCGGAAACTCGAGTCAGGAACTAAACCGACCAAATCAAGCAGTGTTTTATTTATCTCCGACAAATCATTCTGCGCCTGCAAAAAGTTCTCCGTAGCCATGTTGAAAGCGTCTTGCGCTTCGTTATAATTTTGTTTTTCTATAAAAGCCTTTCCTGAAAAGAGGCTGCCAAACGCCTGCGCGCTTTTTTCGGTTACTGAACTCTTAATTGCATCAAGATGCGTCAAGGCTGAATATGCAACAAACGGAGATGCCAGCAGGCAAAGAAGCAGGGCGAAATTAAGGAGCTTGAAATATGCCGAATGCGGGCGGAGGCTTGGTTTGGCTATCGCTTTAATTTCGCGTTCAATCCCCTTATCAACTCGCTCGTGGGTTCTTGATAAATACTGTTTGAATGAAATTGAATTTTTGGTACGAACAAGAGACAAGCCGAGTTGGGCTATGAGTCCAAAAATAATCTCAATAAAACGATACGCAGCATAGGCGATTGCTTTTATAATGCGAAAAGCCGTCAAGTCTTGCCAGGCCGAAAATCCCCGTCGAGGAGCTTTTGATTTCGGACGCAAGTCTATAACTGCGGGCGTATGGTGTTTAGGTTGTCTCCAATACTCGTTCATAAATCTTTGTGGTCAGGCGGGCGCATTCCCACCAGTCATAGTGTTTAACGCGCTCAAAGCCTTTTTGAATCAATTGTTGGCGCAAGGTTTCATTATCAAGTAAAAAATCAATTGTCCCTTCGAATTCGATCTCGTTGACTGGGTTTATATACAAAGCGGCATCGCCCAATACTTCCGGCAAACAGGTGGCGCTTGAGCTGATAACCGGACAGCCACGCGACATAGCTTCAAGCGGAGGCAAACCAAAACCTTCATAGCGCGACGGAAATACGTAAGCGGCCGCATGTTTGAATAAAACCTCAAGTTCTCTGTCAGGAACATAACCCGGAAAAATAACAGCTTCTGAGTGGTTCTCAGCGGCGAATTTTTTTAAACGCGCATAGAAATAATCTTCTTTACCAACTAAGACAAGTTTTAATTCCGGGCGCTTACGATGGAGTTTATTAAACACCCTGATAAGAAATTCAAGATTTTTATGCGGATAAGCATTGCCCACATACAATAAGTAAGGTTCTAAAATGCAGTAGTCGGATAAAATTTCATCAGGATTAAGTTTTGCCGCAAATAAAGTATCATGGCCGCCTGACAGATTGGCAACTCCTTCATAGGTCACCTCGATTTTGGAAGCTCTAACATTAAACTGATCGATAATGTCATTTTTGGTATATTGAGAAATAGCTATAATTTTTTTAGCTCGCCAGACTGCCAATCGAATTCCGATGCGGTAACCCATGTTCTTTATCCAGTAGAGTATCGGTCCGAGAGTGGTCGCTCGCATTGTTGGAAAGCGAGTTAAAATTAAATCATGAATTGTAACGACAAATTTAGTTGGACAAAAAATCGGCACGTTAAAATGAGGGAAATGCATCAAATCAATCTTTTCCCGCTTGATTATAAAAGGCATCTTGAGCTGCTCGGCCAGGCTGTACCAACGCACATCAGCCAACACTTTTTTATGGCGGGGATGATCGGTATGAAATTCATCAAAATTGTCTTTGCTCAAGAAAATAATAAATTCGTTCTCGCGATCGATTTTTAAAACATTATCAACCACTTCTTGGGTATAACGACCCAAACCCTTGCCTAAAGGGCCGTAAAAACGCGCGTCTATTCCAATACGAAAACGTCTTTTTTCCATAACTGTATTATAGCATGAAGGCAAACTTAAAGGCCGCCGTATAATACGAGCGGCCCTTGAGATCACATTTAAGTTGCAATTAAATTCTCATTTTTTTCTTCCGGCTTTTTTGCTAAGAAGAAAACTACAACATTAACAAGCGCAATGGCTGCCATTCCCCACACACCAATCGTATTAAGATGAACAAATGAGTTTGCCCCGCTTAAACCCAGCACTTCCACCAATGAAATATTATTCATGTATATCAGCACTCCAAAATACAAATAGAGTGACATAACCAGAGCAAAGACGATATTGAATGTTATGGCTGCGCTTTTCTCTCTTACTATCAAGCAATCAACAGTGGAGAAAAGAATGAATAACACGCTGCCTCCGACAATTATCCAGTGAAAAAATAAATCGGTCGGAGTTAAAGAACCAAATGCATGAAAAACAAAAGCAAAAAAATCAATGAGCAATAAAACAACGATGATGAGATATATAATAACCCGGCCATATCCATAACGCGAGTTACTAAAGCTATCAGCTTGCGCCTGATCAAATGCCATGCGACTACCCTCCTTAAATTATTATTATTTTATTTTTAATAAAACTATTTTGTTAAAAACACTTTAAAGTCAAACTATTGCTTTGTCAAGGATTCAAGTTTATATAGGTTAAATCTGTCAGTAATTGGTTTTACCAATGAAAGCGACAGGCCTGCCCGCGCCAATGAGCCATTGTTTAGGTAATCTAAATCTTCTTGTTTAAAGGAAAAATTATAATAGTATACTGGAACACGTCTCGCCAAGTTCGCATATTCGGCAATCATATTCGGATCATCAAATAATCCTATAACAACTTTTCGCTCGGGAAATAATAACTTGTCATGATAGCGAGTGATAATTATTGAATTCGACTCTGTTAAGGACAATAGTGTGTTTAATTCTGTTTTAGCTATCGCTTGTTTTTCAATGGAAACCGCCAAGCCTTCGGATGGTTCGCTCCATACATACTGAACAGACATGGTTATAATAATCGCCAAAACAACAAACCGTATGGCCCAGGCGTGGCCGCTGTTCTTTATCCATTTGGTTGCAGTCACCAACCCTAAACTTGCCAGCGCCAGGGCTCCGAAATAAACCGGCAACCAATAACGAGTATACGAGTTGCCAATCGTGAAACTTTTTGGGTCAGGGTTATCAAAGAAAGTCCAACTGCCATAGTATAAGATTAACAATACCGACGCGCCAATCCAGCCTATCAAGAATATCCATTTTTCTTTTGAATATTTTTTGAAAAAACCAAGTAGAGCAAGTAAGCCTGCGGCAGCCGACCAAAAAAGCCAGGGAAACATATTAGAAATATATGCATTGAAAAGTTTGTAGCTTTGCGCCGGCTTATAACCGAAATGAAAGATAGTCGCTTTGATATTAGCTATTATCGGACGCAACTCGTTGAACTTGCCTGCGATACCGGTGCTCGCCAATTCTGCTCCCCCTTGTTGTAATGAGAAAAGCGAATTATTTAATTCAGGATATCCGCTCGAAAAGAATGAACCATAGAGCGCACCGTTCCAATACAACATGGGCAGAAAAATAATAAAGACACCATAAGCAAAGAAGAAAAGTCTTACCAAACCGATTTTACGAACATTACAAAGCCAAGCAAAAACCAGTACTGGTCCGACCCACAGCAATTCAGAGCTTCGGGCTGCGATCGCCAAACCGATAAACAAACCGGAACACAATGAAAAAAATAACGCGAAACCATTTTTCTTAAAATAACCTTTCGCTTCTTGATTTCTTTCGCTCATTCTCGAAGCAAAATAGAGTCCGCCAAAAAAGGCGGCTAAGAATAAAACATTATGAAACATGCTGCGCGCCGAATAATAGGTATATACCGGAAACGCCGCGGCCAGTATGGCGGCAATCAGTGCGACGTCTTTCCCAAAAATTCTTTTGACAAACAAATAAAAAAATATGAGACCGAAGATGCCGATGAGCGGAGTCAGATATGGCAGTACGGCGACGCCAAATATCTTAGCAAGCGATCCATAGAACAAGGGCAAGCCTAAAAAGCTGACAGGTTTTATGAGCCCATAATCAGAACGAAAACTTCGGGGGTGAATTATATCTTTTGCAACAAGGTTGTATTTTTCAAAAAAGGCCAGATTTCCGGTCTCCGCATAGAGTTTGGCAACCGTATAATTCGCCGTTTCATCCGGTGACAACCACTTAGTAAAGTCGGGGCTTTGACTTAGATAGTTAAAACTTGAGGAAAATAAAAAATAGCCGATGCATATCGGAATAAGCAGTAACCAGGGCCACTGTGTTCTTAAATGGTTTCTGATAAAATTCATGACTTAATGGTAGCAGTAGTGGGAAGTATTTTCAAATAAAAAAAAGGGATAGTAGTATCCCCTTTTTCACGAATATAATGAACTGTTTAAGTTAAAACCAGGTTCTTGAACTGCACCCTTTTCAGATGTTGGTAATAAGCAAGCGCAATCCCGAGATACTTAACAAAAACCTCAAGACTAATGCTTTGACTTCGACGAGGAAGGTTCTGAAGTTGCTTGGCATATAAACTTAAAGCATACTGGAAAAGCTTAACTCTTCGTCTTTCGCCTAACGCAAACTTTTTCCCCCATATTGCAGCGGTCATCATAATATCTGAACCAAGGTGATGTCCCCAGTCAGACAGAGCGAGCAATTGGTTTTTGATCTCTTCGGAAAGACCTGCATTTAGGTTTGGTTCCAGGCTGACTAAATTCGCCAAACCAGAACCATATGTACCGCCAAAGAAATGTTTGTTCCATTCAACTATAAAATTATTGAATTTTTCCGGCAACAGTGTAATTTCTTTTTTCCAGGGTTGCTTTTCCTCAAGATCATCTGCAAAACAGAGCATGCCGTTGTCTCTATAGCACTCCTGCAGGTAGAGCAGATGTGCATGTGATACGTGGCTCATATATTCAGGTGAATCATATCCTGAAAAGGTGTTGCATTGTGCTGGCGGTATGGCGCCATTTTGCGCATAGTCATGAACAAATTGGCGAGCAAAAACAAAATCTTCAGCTTTGCCAAAATTCTTTTCCGCTATCATCTTTAAGAAGTAATTGGATTTGGATATATCGATAATATTAAAATATCCCCACCAATTTGGGCAGCCGCGGAACGCTAAGTAACAAAAGATTGTCCTCATTCTGATTTACTCCGGTTTAATTTATTTTTTTATGAACACTTTATTTTCTCTTTTTATACAATAAATACAGAATGGGGTCAATAGCTGTCGTATAGACGATAAGACCAAGTCTTAGTATCATTAAGCGTATATGGAGAAATACCAAGGAATGATAACAAAATTGTTTGTAGCTGCGCCGGTACTTGTTGCCTGTTTAGGTTCACTTGCCTATGTACTAATCGGTCTGACTACGCTCAGCCTTTGGCTTGTAATTATACTCGCTGCGTGCGGGACAATATGGTTTGTACGCTCAAATAATTCTCAGGACGACACCTCAGCACTATCTTCAAAAATCCCCGTGCGAGAATGGCGTTTTTTTACTCCATTTATCGTCTGTTCGATTATTTCTCTGTATTTGTTGTACGCCGGCAAAAGTGAGCGCGCAATCTTGACCCCCTGGCAAGTTGTAAGTTCTTGGTATTTTGTCTCATTCAGCATCGCTACGATTCTTTTATTTTTTCTCGTCAAAGCTTCTTCACGCCTTACTAAATACGCACTTATCATCCATGCCTTCCTGCTCTATGGAGTAGCCGCGATTGTATACGGCATCGGCTACGGCTTTGATCCCTTTATACACGAAGCCGCACTGAAAGCCATTGAACAATTGGGACAAATCAAACCGCTTACTCCATATTATCTCGGTCATTACAGTATTATTCTCGTGTTAAAAACTATTAGCGGATTGAGCATTCACTTTTGGTCAAAGTTCCTTATTCCGGTCATGGCAGCAATCCTCTTCCCTCTTCTTATAACACGGTGGTTGTCGCACCATCATGGTTTAGAAAAAAATTGGATGGCTCCGGCATTATTTCTTTTTATGCTTCCGGCATCATTATTTATCGCCGGAACGCCGCAAAGTCTTGCATATATATTTTTAATGATCGTTATTTTTTGGCCGACTCCGAAATACTCGACTCATGACAAAATACTTACAGGTTTGGCTGCGCTGGCAGCTTTCGTAACACAACCGATTGCCGGCATTGCCGCCTGCCTCATCGTCGCTTATGATCTGAGCAAGGATAACCGACATGCTAAAAAAATCTATTCGTTCATCATTCTTGGGTTTATTTTTGCTTTACCTGCTGCCTTGTATCTCGTAAGTCGTTTTGATGCTTCCACTGATTCATCTTTTGTTTTCCCCCGCCTCGGCTGGCTGCTTGATTTCTGGCCCGCCAATCCGGTCAAAAGCTCTGTCTGGTTGAACTTCAGTTACTTGTTTAACGGCCTACAAAGCCTTCTGACAGCGCTTTTAGCCCTGGCAGGCATAATTATCGCCTTAAGCAGTAAATCACTTGAATTGATACGACGTTACGTGTGGCCCGGCCTGTCGCTTTTGCTCGCGTGTGTACTCGCCAGTTCAGTCAACTTCCATTTTCTCATTGATTATGAACGCTCCGATTATCCGCAAAGAATTTTAATTACTGCTCTCATAGTCTGCCTGCCTTTAGTACTTATCAGCCTTGAACGTTTTTCGCGTTATCTGAGCACCGCTCCGCGCACAGTCATGCTTTCCATACTCATTGCAAGTAGCGCAGCTATCAGTGCAAACATGTATCTCAGCTACCCTCGCTATGATGATTTTGAAAACAGCCATAGCTATGCCACTTCAAAAGCCGACATCCTGGCAACACATTGGATAGATGAGGACGCGCATGGCACTGGTTATGCAGTATTGGCAAACCAGCAGGTCAGCGCCGCGGCTTTGCGAGAATTCGGTTTTGCTCATTATCTCAAAGATGGATTATTTTATTACCCGATTCCAACCGGCGCGCCGCTCTATGGATATTTCTTGAAGATAGTTGAAGTACCCAAACGAAGTACTGTACTTGAAGCTATGGAAACCGCCGGGGTTAACCGCATGTATGTTGTCTTGAATAATTATTGGTGGCGCTTCAAATATCTTGCGCCTGAACTAGAAAAAATCGCCGATGAAACAAAAGACATCGGCGACGGTCAAGTTAAGATATATAGATTTACTAAATAGTTTCTTTACTCACTCTTTCCCAATACTCCCGAGTTGTCGGGATAGACAAGCTTGCCCTGCCTTGGGCACTTAATGTTTTCAACTGTTCCGGATTAGTTACAACCCAGCGCATTAAATCTAAAAGATCTTCAACTCGAGGCTCAAACAGTAGTTGCGAAACACCAATACTTTCTTTAACTCCGCCGGTATTTGAACCAATAACTGGAGTTTCGGCACGGGCAGCTTCCAAAGCAACTGTCGGTAAATTTTCATAACAAATTGAAGGAATAACCGCGCAGCTCGCCTTTGCCAAATGCGAGTACGGTTCCTCATAACCTCCCAAAAAAATTATTCTTGAATTACGATATTGTTTTTTCAATCTTTCTAAAATCGTACCATCTCCGCCAATCACTAATTTGCAGGGTAAAGATAATTGACAAAAGGCTTTGAGTAGCATTTCGACTCCTTTATGCTCTTCAACTTGTCCCAGATACAAAAAAGTAAAAAGTTCTGGCGGCGTTACCTTAACACTAATTTTTTCCAAGGGATTTTTTAAGATAATACTTTTATTCTTCTTGAAGAATCCTCGTTCATAATAGAGCGTCTTAAGCCATTCGGAAGGGAAAATAATCAGAGCGTCTTTTGGAAAAAGAGATTTAACTATGAATTGGTAGGCTTTAGCAATACAGGTATCAATATTTCTTTCAGCGCCGTACATCATTAATCCGGACGGATGGAGTAACTGTATATCATGCATAGTGTGAATTTTTTTTGCATTTCCGAATGCGCGAAAGGCGAGCAAGCCAAAGCCGATTAAATTATGAGTCCACACAATATCAAAGTTGCCGCGTTTAATTTTTCTTCGCAAACGATTATAGGAGCTCAAATCTAAAAAAGAACTTGCGTGATACAAAAAACGACGCCATTTCGGCCAAGCGCTAAAGCGGGCATACTTTTGATTAGCTTCAATAACCGTGACTTCGTGACCCAGCTCACTTAAATATGCTATTAGGGCCTGAATTGTGCGTTCAGCGCCACCTCGGATATGGGAGCTAAATCGATTGTTTATTAAACAAATTTTCATGATTGTTTTTCTTTGCGGGGTGTATACGCGATACGCAGGTAAGCGGCTTCAAGTCGTTCTCCGACTTTTTCCCAGCTATAACGTTCTTCAATCCATTGGCGCGCCGCCAAGCCCATTCGTTCGGCCAATTGAGCGGACTCAATAAATAAAGCGAGTTTTGCCGCCAATCCGCTAACGTCGCCGGGTTTTACTAAAAAGCCATGCTGTTGGTTACGGAAAACGTTTCGGACGCCGGGCAAGTTTGAAGCGATTACCGGCGTAGCTGAAGCCATGGCCTCAAGTAAGACAAGTCCGAAAGCTTCACTCTGATTGACCGAAGGCAGAACTGAGACGCGGACCCTCCGGTACCACGCTGCCAAATCGTCGTCGGAAGCATTGTTGATAATCTCAAAATTATTTTCAATATTCAATGATCGGGCGTCATCATAATATTTTTTTTCCAAATCGCCTTTTCCAACTAAAACTAAACGTGCCTGCGGACACTGGGCGATGACTTTGGCCGACGCTCTCAACAATTGACTGACACCTTTGAAATAATGAGCCGTATCCAAGCCTCCTACAAATAAAATAATAGGTTCCCGCGGGTACTCGCCCGGATAAAAATGTTCGGTATCGACGCCAAACGGCACTTCTATAAAGGAAGATTCATGATTGACAAGATATGCAGCCAAGGCCGACTGTTTAATGTAATCAAGGGAAGCACAACTGACCATTGAAGCTAAGCGCACGATAATAGGCAAAAAGAAAAACTGGTACATTTTAAAAATCAAACCCTTTATTCCGCCGGACACCGTATCCATATGATAATGCAGAATGAGTTTTGCTTTGTGAAAGAACAGATGACCCAGTACAACAATGTCAGCAGTTCCATAAAATGGATAATGAATATGGACGATATCAAATGATCGCAAACGCCAGAACAACTGAGGTAGGACTGCGGCATTGCCAACGGCCAAGAGAGGTCTCAAGCGAACAACGCTCGTATTCTCGCCAATCATTTCCGTTCCGGGTTTCAAACCGCTATACGCGGGCGTAAACACCACACTTTCATGGCCGCGCCGCCCGATGTTCAATGCGGCGTGATATACGCTGTTGCCCATACCTCCCTTATATGGAGGGAATGTGGAGATGACATGAGCGATTCTCATACTATCTGGCGCGAAGCCATAAATATTTATGCCACAAAAACGCTATCAGAAAAACGCAAACTGCTTGTATAATATCGCTTGTCTGTACTCCTTCCTCAAGAAAAGCCGCAATAAATAATATGACGAGAGGCAAGGCGTACGCGACAAACTCGGCTTTCATCTTATCACCGAATGATAAAGAAAGAGTTCTGAGACTGAGACCGGTCCCCTCGCCCGCCCTCTTCTCACTTTGTGTTAAACGCAGTTTGATTGCAAGCGCGCCAAGAAAAAAAGCGATCGGCCAAGCCGAACGCAGGAATGTTGCGAAAGTCGAGAAACGATCGCCTTGAATAAAAAAAATAATGCATGAGCCTACCAATAGTACAAAAAAAGCTATATATATGAAATTCAATAGTAAGTCTTTGGCGCTCATACATTATTCTCTGTGTTTTTTAGACAAGAATGCGATACTTCTCGTCAAGGAAGTTATTTCCCTGCTCATCTTGTCAATTGTTAAACGCAAACGGAAAATCCAATAAAACAAGAGTGCAACTGCCACGTAGAATAACAACTGGATTCCTGAGCTCGAGAATCCGAGTCGCGCCGCAAAAGCATCGATTGAATGGATAAACACAATCAACAGTCCGGCCAAGAACCAAAAACCAGACCAAAAGACAACTTGGGTTTTGGAAATTTGATCTTTATAAAATTGCCAGCCGAGCCTGAGTATGAAAAATAGTACTACGGCCAAACCGATAGATTCTTGCAACATATGTTTAATGATTCATCTTTGAAATAAACATGTCCCGTAAAATTTTTAAACCGCCGCCGAGGTGTTGACCGAAATCGGGATAAAGTACCGTAATCGGCACCTCAGTAATCGGCAAACCCGAACGATGGGCCAGGACTAAAATTTCTGAACAATGCGCCATCTCGTCGTGATTCCATTGCAAATCCTTGGCGGCGCGACGGCTCAAGGCTCGGAAGCCGCTTTGCGGGTCACTAGTCTTTATCTTGAAAAATAACCGGTTCACCAAACGTGCCAAGGGCATAATCACTTTTTCTTTCAGGTACGGCATTTGGGTAGTATTATCAATGAAACGTGATCCGAAAACAATGTCTGCGCGACCTTCACGAATCGGTTCAACAACCCGCGCGATATCTTCAACTCTAAACTGTCCGTCAGCGTCAAAATGCACAATAATATCAGCACCCTGTTCAAGCGCATAGTCTGTGCCGGTTTTAAGGGCCGCGCCTTGTCCTCGGTTAACAGGATGGCGCAATATATCGGCCTGAAGATCTTTGCTTAATTCAAAAGTTTCATCATCAGATCCATCGTCGACCAAAATGATATTGTCTACCTTGCCCTGCAACTCTTTGATAACTTGAGGCAAAGCAAACTCGCTGCGACGATCTACTTCGTTCCAGGCTGGAATAATGCAATATACTTTCATAACTAAACGCCGTAGGAACCCATTCGATTAATTCCCTTAATACCTTTATTGGCTCGCAGGTCGGCAATAGTCTTTTCTAGACCGGCCTCCAAACTTACCAACGGCATCCAACCAAGTTGGTCGCGGGCCTTGCTTGTGTCAGGCAGCTTAAGCGGAGTCATGAATAACATAGGCTCGGCGTACACAACTTTTGACTTGGAATCAAGCATGGTAATTATTTTGTTCGCCATGTCCGTAACGCTTACGTCCTGATCTGAACCGATATTAATCGGACCAAATAAATCTGATTGCATCATTTTAAAAATAGCATCAAGACAATCCGTGATATAACAAAATGAAGACGAAAAAGTGCCATCTCCGTATATTACCAAGTCTTTGTTATCGAGCGCATTGCTGATAAAATCGGGCAACATATGTCCCTGGTCAAGGGGCATACGCGGACCGTAGGCGCGGAATAAGCGGATTATCTTAGCATCAATCTTGTATACATCCTTGTAAGTCTTAACCATACTCTCGGCAAAACGTTTCCCTTCATCATATGAACAACGTTCAGACAGCATATCCACGGTACCTACATTTTCTTCACTGACCAAACGATTATTGGAATCGCGTGATCCGTATACAACCGACGATGAGAATTGCATAAATTTCGCTTCATATTTCACAGCGAGATCAAGCGCGTTTTTTACAGCGTATGAATTGGCCAGCAGGTTGGCTATTCTGTTCTTTTCAAAATGGATTGGAGCGGTCGGACATGCCAGGTTATAGATTTCTTGCAATCCCTGGAACTCAATCTTAAACGCTTGCAACTCAGGATAGGATTCCAAATCAATCGGCTCGCTCATGTCATGTTTGATAAAATGGAAATCAGGATGCGCCAAGAGACGGTCGATATTATTTTCGTCACCCGAGGAAAAATTGTCGATGCAGATAACTTTTGCGTTCTGAATCAATTCATCGCACATATGCGAACCAAGAAATCCGGCTCCTCCGATTACTAAGACATTCTTTTTATCAAAAATTGCTCGTTTCATAGACACGTTAGTTATTTAGTAAGAAACACCGCTCCTCGAACGCCGCCGCTGTTGAGCGACTCATAGGCGTAGAATGAAGTCAGCATTGAACCGTTACGGTTAAAAATTCTGACATGGGGTCCTGCTCCTGCCCCCGGCATAGTAATAATATCGGTAAAACCGTCGCGATTCAAATCTGAAGCGATAATTCGCGTATTTCCTTTGAAATTATCATTATAGGGCGCAAAGCGCAACCGTTGATTCCCGCGAAAGTCATAGACTGCAACGTAGGAGTTTCCTGAGCGAGGACTGAGTATTATTTCAGCCGCTCGTTGACGAGGATTCCCGTCCATATCCGCCACGGCAAG
>CAYUIC010000007.1:12448-14472 GCA_964444675.1 uncultured Gammaproteobacteria bacterium
TATTGGAAAATACTTTTACTTGAGGTGAAAAATCTTTTGATGGCGCAACTACAATTTCTTTGCCACCGCCTTCAATAATGTCAGCTACCGCAACCTGCAGCCCAGCTTGGAAATTTTTCGGAAATGCACTAAAAGAACGGACCAGTTTTCCGTTGCCCTTATAAATTTTGATTACCGCTTCCATGCCAGAGGCAGGTGTGACAATAATTTCATCTTTGCCATCACCGTCAATATCAGCTCCGCTGACGTTTGCTCCCCCGTTAAAATGTGCAGGCAGAGCCAGGAAGTGACCAAGCAAGGCTCCTTTGTCGTTAAAGATTCGGATGTCAGCCTCGCGTCCCGAGGCGGGAGCTGTAATAATTTCTTCGTTCCCGTCTCCGTTTACATCTGCTCTGGTCAAATTTACTCCGCCGTTAAAGCTGACCGGGTAAGCCAAGAAAGTCTTTTCAACAAAACCTTTGACATCAGAGATGGTTATGATAGGTTCAGAATTTAAATCACCTGCAAACGCGAAACGCGCGCGACGATTTTTAAGTTGTAAGGCTGCTTTTAACACAGCTTGCGCGACATTCAAGCGACCGCTCCCCAGTTGATTAACATAATCAGGGTTGAGCGCATTGATATTATCTGCGCTTGAGAGCAATACGCTGAGGGCTTGGTCTGGTGACAAGCTCGGGTTGGTTCCCTGCACTAAGGCCAGGGCGCCGCTCACGAGAGGTACCGCCATCGAAGTTCCCGACCAATAGCCGTCATAATATTGGTTGAAAAATTTTCCGGCTGAAGATTTATCCGGCGCAAATACCGTAGTGCTATAAAAACTTACGCCCGGCGCCGCAATATCAATGCAGCTATTGCCGTAGCCAGAGAATGCGGTTTTTTGATCCAGGCCGTCGGTCGCGGCAACTCCAACCACTAATTTTTTACCAGCCGCATCACGATAACAAGCCGGATAAATCGGTCGACGATTTAAATCAATGCCATTTGAACTTTGCTGTTCATTGCCTGCCGGGGCAACCACAATGACGCCGGAAGCTCGCGCCCTGACAATGGATTGTTCCAAGGATTTACTGTAACCGAAACTAACAAAACTCAAATTTATAATGTTCGCACCTTTGGCAGTAGCATAGTCTACGGCCTTGACTACTGAAGCGATGTCGCCATTTCCTTTGTCATCCAGTGCTTTAAGCGCCATGATATTACTCTTCCAGGTCACACCGCTAATGCCCTGATTGTTATTACCGGCTCCGGCCGCTATTCCCGCGATAATCGTGCCGTGCAAGACTCCGGATTCCGTAAAACCTGCTTTAAACTTAGGAGACGGATCAGAGCTATGGTTAACGAAATCCCATCCGTTGATATCGTCTACTAAGCCATTCTTATCGTCATCTTTTCCGTTATTGGCAATTTCTTGGCGATTTATCCAAAGCACGGGTGCAAGGTCAGGATGACTGATTTGCACGCCAGAATCTATTATGGCGATGGTAATCGTGGGGCTTTGATTGTTGATGTCCCAGGCCTCGGGAGCGCTAATCCTTTTTAAATACCATTGGTTGGTGTATGACTGATCGGAAGGTATCGCCGACGCATTGACGATATAATTCAATTCCGCATATTCGACGCCGACCATTTTTTCATATTTCTTAACGCTGGCTACGGGATTTGCTGCTTTCTTAAGTTTAATCAAACGCGGGTAAGTCTCATTCTTATATTTTACAATAATGGAATCATTTCTGAATTCCGGGATCATTTCTTCTTCCATCGCAAAAACAGGCGCCGCCATTTCCAGCGGGCTTAAAAATACAACAATCAGTAATGCTAAAAATAATTTTTTCATCTATTATATATTTTCAAAAAGGTCCAACATTTGTCGCGCCCAGATTGCCGAATTGAAATGTTTGACGCGTTCCGAGCCTTGAGTTATCAAAGCGGTTCGCAATTGCTTATCGGACAATACTTCATAAATCTTTTCAGCCATGTCTCTCGGATCCGCCGGATCAAACAAAGAAGCCGCCTCCCCGGCTATT
>CAYUIC010000007.1:14482-16863 GCA_964444675.1 uncultured Gammaproteobacteria bacterium
AGGGATAGACGCCGCATTCGAAGCGACAATTGGCGTATGAGTCGCCATAGCTTGCAATAATGGGATACCGAATCCTTCGTAATTTGAGGGAAAGACAAATGCATCGGCACGACTGTAAATGTGCGGCAAATCATTTTCCGCGACCCAGCCGGTGGTCTTAATATCATTTTCCAACCTGAAACCGTGTATCGAATATTTGATATCATCAAAACCGAAACTGGCGTCACCGATTAAATAAAGTTTATGCGGCAATTCAGGATGTTGACTCTTTAAGAAGTACATCCCTTCCACCAACGCCGCAATGTTTTTTTTCTTTTCAAGGCGACCGACATAAAATATGTATGGCTCCCGCAATCCGTATTTTGCCAAGACCTCGGCGCCTCGCGGATCCTTTTGCAAGGGACGGTACAGCTCGTCATTATAGCTATTGTGTATAACGTGAATCTGTCGTCCATCGTTACCATAGACTTCCATTAATTCTTTTTTGGTAAATGCCGAAATGGCGATGATGGCATGTGCCTTGCGTAGAGCAAAGGAGGTGGACCAATCAAGATAATCAAAACTGTTGGCTCCGTACTTGCCGAAGCTGGCAAGCCGCACTAATGCATTGATTATCCCCTGCCGTCGCTGTTTTTCAGCCCCAATTTGAGTACGATCGTATAAAGCGCCTTCTCGTCTAAAGCCGATGTCGTGGATGGTAACGATAGATTTACGGGGATGAATGATAGGCAGGGCGTGCGCTGGCACAAAAAGCAAATCAGGCGAATGGAAAAACATTTCCAAAGAAAGTCTGCCCTGTGACCAAAAAAATTTCCATGGCCATTTCAATATTTTCGCCTTAAAATTATTATGCGGACTTTTTAAAACTTGATAACCGTTTTTATATCTCACAACGGCGTTTTCTTCCTGCGAGTCGCACAAATCAGCCAAACCTCCGAGTAAAGGAGCATCAGAGTACAGGATATATTCGTTATGGTCATCCAGTTTTGCCAAGGCTCTGATCGCATAATAGGAATACCATTCGGTTCCGCTTTTATGCGCTCGATTGGCGCGGCTGGCGTCTATTCCGATAATCATGTGGTCTATTTAGTGGCGAAAATACTCCTCTTATAGGAATCGAGATTTTCGAGAGCAATACCCGTGCCTTTAGCTACACACAAGAGCGCGTCGTCTGCGACATATGCAGGAACATCGGTTGTTCTGTACAAAAGCTGATCAAGGTTACGCAGCAATGATGAACCGCCCGACAAAACCATACCTTTGTCCATGATATCCGAGGAAAGTTCCGGTGGTGTTTCACGCAAGACATTTTTTGCGGCCGCAATAATTGCTTCAAGCTCATTTTGAATCGCTTCGGTAACATCGTCTGAAGAAACAATAATATTTCTCGGTAAGCCCGTTATGATATCTCGTCCACGGATTTCCATAGTGAGCTTATCTTCCAAATACAGAGCTGAACCGATCCCGATCTTAATTTCTTCCGCTGTGCGTTCTCCAATAACTAAATTATATTTGCGTCGGATGTAATCGATAATCGAAGAATCAAATTTGGTACCACCGACGCGTACAGAAGTTGAAGTAACAACTCCACCTAAAGAAATGACTGCCATTTCCGCAGTACCCCCGCCGATATCGACAATCATGTGGCCGGAAGGCGAACCGATAGGTATATCGGCGCCAATTGCAGCGGCAATCGGTTCTTTAATAATGTACGCTGCCTTAGCGCCGGCAGCAATTGTTGCGTCAATAACGGCGCGACGTTCAGTCGACGTGATTCCGGCAGGAACCGCAACCATGACTTCCGGACGGAATAAACGGACGCCGGCTAATGCCTTATTTATAAAATAGCGAAGCATGGCCTCGGTCGTATGATAATCCGCAATAACTCCATCTTTTAACGGTTTAATCGCGACAATATTGCCCGGCGTTCTGCCAAGCATATCTTTGGCTTCGTTTCCTACTGCCAAAATCTTCTTGTCGCTCATTGAAATTGCCACAACCGAAGGCTCATTAATAACAATCCCGCGACGCGGGACATGTACAAGAGTATAGGTCGTGCCAAGGTCAATGCCTATTCGTTTGATAAACATACTAAAAATTAACAAAATAGCTGCGATCGATCAGTAAATCCCCGTCTGCCTTTAAATTACGGTGATTCGGTGCTTCTGAATAAAAGTTCGCTGGACTATAGGATTTTATCTCATTTATGAAGCTTAGGTCAACAGCCAGGCGACTGACTTGTTTGCCCGGTTGTTTCTGAATAGTAAGCCTGTAATTATTGTATTTTTTAAGATTTTCAGCCATCGAGTCAGGCAATTCATATTCAAAAGTCAGGGTGCCGATTTGACTGGGCGCAAGTGAGATGAAAGCCCCGAACCATG
>CAYUIC010000007.1:16873-32098 GCA_964444675.1 uncultured Gammaproteobacteria bacterium
AAAGCCTTCCGCTTTTATCAAACGACTGCCGCCCGGAACATATACTCTGGTGTAGCTGCGATAGCGCGTCGTCTTCCAATCAAACTGTCCATTGTTCGAATAACGCAAGGTCAAAACCGCTTTGAAGCCTTTTTCAGTTTCTTTCAACTCGTAATGTATTTGCCTATCCATGACGGCGTCTGTCTTTAAGGCAGCCAAGTTGGCGTCGACCACCATCAGATAATCTCCCCAGTCTTGGCGGACTTGTCCTCCCCAACTGTTATCTAAAATCAATTTCTGCAGATTTTGATCGCGTGAATAGAGCAATATATTTTTACGGGCGACATTGTTTGAAACCAGCCTGATCATCTCCGGCCATTTTCCCAATGGCGTATCTAAAAGTTTTTGCTTAATCTGTTTGGCGATATCACCGATAACTTCTTTACGCTGCCACTGCGGCGTTCCCAATTGGATGTATGATTTTTCAACTTTATATTGCAAGAGATCTACAAAGTTTTCCGGCGTATAGGTATCCTTTCCTACGGTGACCGGTCCGCTAAACTTCATTAAGTCGGTTATCAATTCCGGCGTAATCGCAATTACTCCGTCAAATTCAGAAATCGGATCAGGCTTGGCTTGAAGCGCGTTTTCCTTCTTATAAAAATCAGCCACGGTTTGCGCTGCAGTCGGCCAATCGGGCGACCAGTTCGAATCTCTCATATACCATTTTGAAACGCCGAGGTATTTCTTTATCGGTTCGGGCGGCGTTACGGAAAATTTGTCTTGAATTGGAATATCGATGTGATAGATATCGTGGGTTTCAAAGCGTTCAAAGTCGCCATCTTTGGTCTGGATGATGCCATAGGTTCCGATAAATCCTCCGGTTGGACGTAGTTCATCACTATTCTGCAAGAGAAGTAAAAAACGAGCCGTATTCGGATAACCGAGCAAGGGTGGCAAGAGCTGGGTTAACGGTGATGCTTCTTGAATCGTTGCTTGGCCTTCGGCAATCTTTTCTTTTAATTCTTCCAAGCGAACACTCAAAGGGCCAAACCAGGTAAAGGAATGTATATTTTTTAAATTATTCAAGCTTTCGTTCAGATTAGAATCAACTGAATTAAGTGTCGAGCTTGAATTATAAATTGCCGCTAAAATTCTACGGCGCTCTTCGGCCGGCAACTGAGAAAAAGTTACATTGCTATTTGCCTTGATAACATCGCCAAGGTCAAAGGCGTAAGCCGTCGCATTTTCCATTGCTTCAGCCAATGACTGCCCCGCCAACACTAAATGTTCAGCATCATTTTTATAATTGCTGGCAATTGTAAAATAGCCGATCGGACCAAGCCTGATAGCTTTGTTTTCATTGGACGCAAACTTAAAATGCCCAACCGCGGTTACGGCCGATTCATGAGCGCTCTTAAAATCTGAATTTTGAGCAAAGGTTAGTGATTTTTCCAGATGGCTTTTCCCGGCTTGAACGTTCGAAAACACCGAGGCCACGTGCTTGATGTTAAATCCAACCAAAATCAAAATAACGCCAAGGACTGCGAAGCCGGCGATAAATAAAGCCCAGAGGCACTTGATAATGATTTTCATGGCCATAGTTGACAATTTCTTTATTATTGTAGCATAATTGAGGAAAATCTGAAAAAAATTTAATGGAGGAAAGGTTCTTTGAAAATAGATGAAATTTTTTATAAATCAATAGTAACGTTGCTATGGCTTATAGCAGCTGAGCTATCAGCGTTTATTCTTGCATGTTGTATCTTGGCTTTAAGTAAGCTTATGGACTTTCCGCTAATTGTTATCTTTAGCGTAAGTGCTAAGGTATTCATTATAAATTATTTTTTGGCTTATACTTTATTCGTATTAGGGATAATAATAGGTCTGGCTTTTATTGCTCTTGTTTTGTTTATAGTTTACACAGAAGGCAGAAGATTGCTAACAAATTAATTCAACTTAAAAGAGGCGAAACAATCGCCTCTTTTGATTTACTACATTATTCGGTGCGTAACGCTTCTATCGGATCTAATTTTGCCGCCGCGCGCGCCGGAGTTACGCCAAAAACAATGCCAAAAATAGCACTGAAGGATAAAGCGACAATGAAGGCTTTGAGCGGAACTAAAAATTGCCAGCTGAAACCGAGCGCCTGTGCGACAACACTGATAAGATACGCGATGCCGGTTCCCAACGCGCAACCAATAACACCTCCAACCAACGTCAAAAGAATTGCCTCAATTAAAAATTGACGCATAATATTGGATCGTGTCGCACCCACTGCTTTACGCAAACCGATTTCCATCGTTCGTTCAGTTACGGCGACATACATAACATTCATAATTCCAACACCTCCAACAATCAAGGAAATAACCACGATCGCCAAAAGCAAAAAAGTGAGCGCATCCGTAATCGTATTCAAAGTGTCCATCGCTTCCGCCATAGTCGTAACGCTGAAATCATCGCGGGCCGGATCCGTAATATTATGACGTCGACGCATAAGATCATTAATATCTTCGACCGTAACTTCGCCCTGATTCGGATTTTGCATTTTATGAATCATGTAGGAAATATGATCCGTACCCATTAATTTCTTCTGCAAAGTCCTGATCGGCATGTAAATATAATCGTCAAAATTTATAAACATAACCGCGCCTTTCGGCTCAGCAACGCCGATAACAGTGAAATCTTCTTGGCGTAGACGGATTCTTTTTCCAAGCGCATCAGAATCTCCGAAAAGTTTTTCTTTCATGCCTGAACCTAGAATAACAACTGAAGCAAGGGAACGATCCTCAGCTTCGCTAAAAAATCTTCCTTCGGCAATCTTTGTTGAATCAATATCTAAGTAAGTTCCGCTTACGCCGAATACATAGGCGTTTCGCAGTTCGTTGCCGACACTCGCCTGTTCTTGGCTCAGGACCGCGCCGTAGCCAGTAACAATATTTGGAAGTTTTGAAACGGCTTCCATATCTCCTAGCGTCATTGACGTGACTTGAACACCGCTCGCAATCGCATTACTTGATTGACTGTCGCTCGCTGTTCCGGTTTTGTTATTTGGAACTTTTATTTCTGTATTAATCGTATCAGTGCCAAATGCATCAAGCTGCCCTAGTAACAATCCACGCACTCCCTCACCGGCTGAGAAAACAATAATGACTGTCGTTATACCAATAATCAATCCAAGCAAGGTTAAACCGGTACGCAACGGATTAGCGCGCATGAGCTTTAATGAGTTCGTGATTGATGAAAGTATAGTCATACTATTCGTAACGCAATGCTTCAATCGGATCTAATTTACTCGCTTTGGCTGCCGGGTATAAACCGAATAATAATCCAACGGCAATAGAAACCGAAACGGCAACCATAATTGCGGAGATTGAAAAACTGAAGGGCCATTCATATCCGAGTTGTCGGGCGATAAGCGCGATGAGTGCAGCAAAAATTTCTCCAATAATAATTCCCAAGACTCCTCCGGTCAATGTTATGGCGCTCGCTTCGGTCAAAAACTGAGCCATAATATCAAAACGACGTGCGCCCAAGGCTTGTCGCAATCCAATTTCTCGAGTCCGTTCAACAACACGAATCAACATAATATTCATAATCCCGATTCCGCCCACCAATAGCGACAACGCGGCCATCGCACCTAAGAAAAATTTTAAAGCGTTAGTAACAGTTTTGATTGTATCAATGGCATCTCGCGCATTACGAACGGAAAAATCGTCGCTTTCTCCGCTTTGATCTTTTATGCCATGGCGTTCGCGCAAAGTTCTCTCAATATCTTCGACGCTTTGGTCGACCGTGTCCGCCGAATCAATTTTCATTCGTAACAGGCCGAGGTGATGGACGCCGGCAATAAGCTTCTGCATTGTTGTTACAGGCAGTAAAACTTGATCGTCATAATTTTGAAAAGCGACGGTCCCCCGTTCTTTCATAACTCCAATAACCGTAAAGGCGCTGTTTTTTAAGCGAACTGTTTGTCCCACCGCATCAGACTGTCCGAATAATTCATCTTTTACCGTTGAGCCGAGTACGACAACGCGGGCGTTCGCTGATTCTTCGTCAGGGCTAAAAAATCTCCCCGCTTCTACTTCTCCTCCTTCAACAGCCATATACTCAGAACTTGTTCCGTTAAAATTTGTATCGTAACTTTGATTGCGCCAGCTTACTGATCCGGCCCCGCGAGTAAAGGGTGCAACGGCAACGGCGTGCGGAACATTACTTTTTAAACTCAAAGCGCGAGCGTCATCTAAGGTGAGAGTGGTAATTGCAACACCGAAAACGGAAGCTGGCGGACCGTTCTTTTCTGATTTTCCTGGCAATACACCAACTAGATTAGAGCCGAAAGTTTCAAACTGAGAAAGAATCAAGGCTTGAGCTCCGGCGCCAATCGCGATAATTATGATTACCGCGGCAACGCCAATAATAATGCCGAGCATCGTTAAAAGACTGCGACGGCGAGTTGCATTTAAAGCGCGGAAAGCGCCCAAAATCAAGTTGGAATAATAATCTTTTCTCATTGCTATTTCAGCAATTCGCCTTCTTTTGCAAAACGACGATTGTGCACCGGGCGGTCATCAACGATCATTCCGTCTTTCATACTAATAATTCGCTTTGCATGCTCAGAGGTAAAGGTTTCGTGTGTTACAAGAATGACGGTATTCCCCTCATCATTCAAACGTTGCAAGATAGCCATAACCTGTGTTCCTGATTTTGAATCAAGATTACCCGTCGGCTCATCAGCAAAAATAACCGCCGGCTTATTGACGAGTGCTCGAGCAATCGCGACGCGTTGTTTTTCTCCGCCCGAAATTTGATTGGTAAAATAGTTAAGTCGATGCGCCAATCCAACTTGATCAAGAACTTGTTCGGCTCGTTTACTCGGGTCTTCTTTTAACTCTTCAGCGTACAGCATTGGTAATTTAACATTTTCTAGAACACTTGTACGAGCTAATAAGTTGAAAGATTGAAAAACAAAACCGATTTTGGTATTATGAAACTTTGCGAGTTCATCATCGGATAATGAAGTTACATCACGCCCTTCAAACTCATAGATACCGCTTGTAGCACGGTCAAGAAAACCTAAAATATGCATGAGCGTTGACTTTCCTGACCCGGACGGACCCATAATGGAGACAAATTCTCCTTTATCAATAGTAAAGGAAAGGCCGTGCAATACCGATGTCACGACCTCCTCATTGATGTAGTCTTTTTTTAAATCAGTAATTCGTATTAACATTATTTTTTATTCGGGTCTTTGATAAAGGTTACTACCTTGTTGCCTTCGTTCACTCCGCTCAACACTTCCACCATGCCATCATCGCCGTTAAGACCGATTTGTACTTCGGCTTCACGCACGTTTTCATTTTCCAATATGCGCACAATTGTCTTCCCGTCTTTTTCAACTACGGCTCGGGCCGGCATTATAAGCACATTCTCCCGCTTGTTGGTCATGATTACCGCGCTCGCCGTCATCCCAGGTTTAACAGAGGGTTGGCCTGTCGGATCAAAACTAATTTTAACTTTATAGTAGGTGACGCCTTGAATAATCGTAGCAGCCGGTTCAATAAAATATACTTTACCGGTAAATTTAATATCTGGACCTAGCGCATCAAGTGTAATTTCTGCTGTATCATTTAACTTTAGTTTTGCGATATCTGTTTCGGAAATATCAACTTCGATCTGATAATTATTTTCAGTCAATACCGAAACCAATGCTTTGCTGGGCGTCACCTGCTCACCTATTTCATAATTTATTTTGGTAATGACCCCTTTGATTGGCGACTTGAGCGAGTTATCGGCTATTTGGTTACGAACCGCATCAAGATTGGCGCTGGCCTGACCAATTTGCGCGCGTGCTACATTAGCGGCCGAAGCAGCGTTATCAACGCGGGATTGGGCGAGGTTAATTTGTTGATCCTTATTGGTTCGCGCGGTATTAACTGCGTTGCGAGCCGTAATGACTGCATTATTGTAATTAACTTGCGCTTGATTCAAACTCTGTTCTGCGGATAAGACGTTAGTATCATATGATAATCGAGCATCATCATAAGCTTGCTTGGAGCTTTGTATTGTATTAATTGCCGTGGAAATCGCAGTAGTTTGTCCGTCAATAGTCGCTTTGGCAGCATCCAACTCAGCTTGCGTATAATTTGAATTTGAAATTGAACTTTCTAATGCGCTGAAAGTAAGACTGAGCGTTTCGGAGGTTTTACTTAATACGGACTGAGATGAGTCATAGGTGGCAGCAACATTTTCGTAACTTTTATTATTTTTTAAAAACGTGACCCTTAGTGAAGCCGAGCTTAATAAAACTCGGGATTGCTCATAAGCTGTATTTAGGGCAGAAATAATGGAAGAGTTTTGAATACTGAAGGTAGGCCTCAAATCCGGATCAGTTTTAATTCGATTGATGGCATCAAGCGCAGTGGTCGCGTTAGCGATTTTATTTTCCAACGTTTGCCGCAGAGATTCGTATTTATTATCAATGCCGCGCTGATAAGTCGTGATTGTCGAAGTAAGCGACGCTTGAGCCGTGGCTATTGCCTGCTCATATGTTGTTACTGTTCCTGCGCCTCGATCCTCGAGGTCAGCTTTGGTTTTTTCAGCCTGACGCAGCGACTCGCTTAAACTTGCCACGGTCCGGTCATATTCTCTTTTCGCAGCATCATATGAGGCACTGGCCTGCTGTGCTGAAGCCTGGGCAACATTTAAGCTGGCTTGAGCTTCTGTTTCTTTTATAGCCAAACCGCTTAAATCGATTTGCGCCAATACTTGGTCAGGCACGACTTGATCACCAACTTTAACATTTAGCTTAGCCAATTGGCCGGAGCTCATGAAATTCAGCTCTATCTCTTTTGCAGGGGTAATGGTTCCTGTTTCGCTGACACTTTGCAATAAAGTACCGCGCTGCACATCGGCACTTGTATATTCGATCTTTCCCTTGCCTTTACTTGAAAAATAGCCAACGGCGGCTATGACCAGCACTAGGGCTACGGCGATAATGACGCTTTTCTTTTTTATAATCATAAGTATAGTTATATTTCTACTATACTCTATTTTTGGGAAAAAGTCCAGTGTTTTTAAATAAAAAAGGGATGCCCGAAGACAACCCTTTTCCAAAAACAACTATATGTTAGTAGTTCTTTTCAGTACTTTGAAGATATTTTATGGGAGGCACTACATTTGATTGCCCGCCATTGCGAAATTTTTGTACTAAAGCTGAACAAAAAATTAAAACAACGCCAATAAAGATGAAAACAACGCCCGGCGCTGAGTAATCAGTTTCCTTGATAAGAAGGAAAACAACGCCTAAAGCTACAAAGGCCAGACCCATAATCATAATGGCACACAAGAAATTTTTCCAATTGATTTTCATTATTAAAGAGCTCTCCTATATTAATTTAGTAACAAAATTTTCTATAAATTAACACAATATGCAAATAAAGTCAAGAGCTAAAAACCAAGGCGTTGTACCTCTTCTTCAAGCTCTATATTAAATTGGTTTTTTACCTTATCCTTAACAAGGGCAATGATTCCCGATACATCCTCAGAACTGGCATGATCTGCGTTTACTATGAAATTGGCATGCTGTTCACTGATCTTTGCTCCACCGTTGGAGAGGCCTTTTAGGCCGAGTCTTTGTACTAAATATCCGGCGCCGATCTTGCCTCCTCTGACTTTATTATCACTCAGGGCTTGTTGATAAAGATCGGCATTCTGTTTTTCAACATCGACGGCAAACAAATTTTTAAAAATGCAACCGGCGCTTGGCTCTTTTGGTTGTGAGGTCCTGCGATATTCCCGATATTCATCCATGGCTTGCTTCATCATGTTCCTGTCCCCTGCCGATAGACTCAAATGAATCTCCCAAATAATATAATGGGGTTCAAGTTTAAAACGACTGGTTCGATACGTAAAGGCGCATTCTTCTTTCGCAAAAGAATGCCAAGAAAAATTTTCAGCATCAAAAACGATTACTCGGTCAACGACTTTGTCAAAACTTCCGCCATGCGCTCCGGCATTGCCGCGGATTGCGCCACCCACTGAACCGGGTATGCCGATTGACCATTCAATTCCAGATAAGGTTTTATCAAACGCCGCTTCAGCCAAATGCCAAACTTCAATACTTGTGCCGCAGACGCAAGATATTTCTGAAAATTCAAGGATTTGGTTGTGAGGACGCACCACCAAACCTTTGACTCCGGCATCGCTAATCAAAATATTGCTACCTCCTCCCAAAACCGTAATTGCTAGCCCTTGTTCTTTTGCCCAAGCAAAAGCCGCTTCAACTTCTTCTTTGGTAGTAAGTTCGGCAAAATACTCGGCGTTGCCGCCGATTTTGAAGGTAGACAAATCTGCCAATGGATAATTCTGTTTGAGTTGTTCACTAAACATCGTGTTTAAGTAGTGCTTCTCCAATTCTAAACACATCTCCGGCACCCATTAATATAATTACATTATTATCTCCTATACTGTCTTTAAGATATGATTCTGCTTCTTGGAAGCTGGGTATATATCGTAACTCTTTTTTATCTTCCTGAACAGCTTTAATCCTATCACTTAGCACGGCACTGTTGATTGTACCGACTTGCTCGCGGGCTGATGAATAAATATCTAAAATAATCACTTCGTCGGCATTGTTAAAGCTTTGAGCAAAATTATCAAGCAGCGCAGCGGTACGACTAAAGGTATGCGGATGGAACACAACACGAATTTTTTTCTTCGGCCATTTTTCTTTTGCAGCAGCTAAGCTTGCTTTTATTTCTGTTGGGTGGTGCGCGTAATCATCGACAATAATCGCTCCTTTATATTCCCCCATCTTCTGCATACGTCTTGAGGTTCCGGTAAATTCTCCGACTGCTTTGCGAATCAGATGCAAGTCGCCGTTTAATTCAATTGCGGCGATTATGACAGCGGTGGCGTTATGAACATTATGCTTGCCGTTTAACAATATAGAAAATTCTCCAATATCCGACAGGCCGTCTTCATCTCTTAATTGAAGTTTGAAAAATTGTTTTTGCCCGTCCCATTCGATATTGGATATGACATAATCGCAATCCTTAGCCTCGCCATAACTGATAACATTTCCTTTGCAGTATGCCGGGGCAATCGCCTTAAGCCTTGTATCGTCATAATTGGCAATTAGTGTGCCGGACTTCGGCAATTTGAAAATGAATTCTATAAATACTTGTTCGTACGCTGCTACGTCAGGAAAAAAATCCGGATGATCGTAATCAATATTATTTAAAAGTATCATCTTCGGATTGAAATGTTTTAATTTATTTTGATATTCATCAGCCTCAATGACCAAAGTATTTGATTTTCCCACCAGACCGGCGCCGTTAAATTGCGGTACACCTGAGCCAACCATAACATTGGGTTCCAGGCCACATTCTCTCAAGACAAAGCCGAGCCAGGCGCTGGTCGTAGTTTTACCATGCGAACCGCACACCGCAACTCCAAATCTGTCATTAAAAACAGCAGCCAACGCTTCTGCATATTGAACCACCTTCATATTCTTTTGCAGGACGAAATTTAATTCTTCGTTATTTGTTTCAGTGTAGGCACTAGAATAAATAACTAAATCAGCTTGTAGATTGACTTGTTCAATATTAAATCCTTGAAAAACCTTAATACCAGCTTTCCCCAATATTGCATCAGTCATAAATACTTCGGCAGTGTCTGATCCCGAGACTTGAAATCCTTCGTGCGCCAAAAACTCGGCCAGCATGGTCATCCCCACGCCTTTTATGCCGATCATGTAAATTGTCTTGATCTTTGATAAATCCATACCTTTAGCCTAACAAAGAATGCCCCGAAACACAAAAGGAATCGGGGCACGCTTACGCTCATTTGTTGAAGATAGCTTGATTCAACACTTAGTCATGTATGCAATATATGCGTCAGGCCGTAATTGAATTTTAGTAGGAACATATACCCAATACCAATAAACTCCCTTTGGACATACGTTTGGCACCAACTTTAACATTACTGTTTCTTTGTCTTTGGGCCTGTCAGAAGCGATAGGCACATAAATCGCATGCTTTTGGAATGAGTCAAAACAAGTCGAATTTTCATTCAAGGTTTGCCGTATCAATTTAGGCACGGCATATACTAAATGCGACTTATCTTTGCTTTGCAACAAAGATATCAACTGCTGCGCTACCACAGTTTCTGTGGAAGGCGCTATTTCCAAAGTAGCCCTGCCTCTGCATGGCAGCTTCCGAAAATTGAAATATTTTGGCGCTGCGGCATCATTTGTATAACCGATATGCAATAAGCGTTTCGGCTGTATCGTTGAATCGATGGAAAGACCCGAGCAGAGATTAATCTTCCGGGTAAACAACGGGTTTCCAAGAAAGGCGAGAATCTGGCTCAAAGCTACCTCCTGTTTTTTTAATTTGAAGAACTATTTCTTTTGTTATAGTCTTCATTCTACATTTTGTCAACAAAAAAGCCCTCGGTTTCAAGGGCTTAACTGCTAAATCATAATTGTTTATTTTGAAAAACTCAGAACGTAATATTTTTTGGGATGATCTTTCCCGTTCCAGCGAAACCAACCGAATACTGGTTGTGTTTCATCATTGGTAAAAATTGAAACCAGATAAGAATCGGGACCATTTTCATTAGCTGGAATCGGGTATAATTTCTTAACTTCATCAACGCCGATGAGCTGAAAATTTTCACCAATTATTTTTTCAAGCGGTGGAAGCATTGCGTACGCCGCTAACGCTAAACCGTGCTCATTGGGTAAAATTTCTTTTTTCTGTTTGATGAAATCAATGATGTCCTGAAGTTGGGGCTTGCCGATAACTTCATAAAAATTTGCTTTCAATTTAGCCCCAACAGCAATCTTCTTTGGCGGCTTAATAAATTCTTTACCCGATTTCTTCCATTTCTGAAAAAAATCAAAAAACATGGACATCCAATTAATTGCAGCTATGACAGCATTCTTTATCCTATCCAACAATTCTGGAGTCACAGTTATGGGCTCGGTGGTGCAGATTAACTTTAATGGACTTTTCATTTTGCTCTCCTATTTAAAAGTACTATTTGTCGATTTATTTTTGTTATTTCCTTCTTCTTATTACTTTGTAAACATTTTGTCAACAATTTTCATCATTGTTTCATTGGCATCTTGCTTCATCGCCTCTTTCATATTACGGGATAACTCTTCTCGCTTAGCTTGATTGAGATTTAAATCTTTAAGCATTAAAACAAAAGATTCATTATTTAAAGTTTTTTGATCAAGTACGATTGCCGCATTATGATCGGAAAAATATTTGGCATTATCCTCCTGATGAGAGCTAGGAATAGGAATAATAATTGTTGTTTTTCCTAAATATGATAACTCAGAAAGCGTGCCAAGGCCGGCGCGAGTCACTACCAAGTCAGCATTCACCATGGCTTTTGCCATATGAAAACCATCCAATAAATCATATGATTGATAACCCGGCAGATCTTCGCGTAATGCCGAGCGGACATTATGTTTGCCGGTAATGTGTACAACGTCAACAAATTCAAGCAGGTCCTTAAGATTAGCTGTAATCAATTCATTAATCGATTGAGAACCGGTCCCTCCGCCCAAAACCAAAAGACATGGTTTGGAGTGCGCTTCGCCGCGGGCGGCTTTAATCTCTTGTCTCATCGGATTGCCAATCCATTGCGCCTTTGCTCCGTAATCCGATAGACTCTTTTCAAAAACGGTAGTGATTGAGCTTGCAAACGGCGCCATCAGTTTATTCGCCAAACCGGGGCGGAAATCTTGTTGATGCACAAGTACGGGTACATCCATTAAGCGTGCCGCCCAAATCAAGGGTACACTCACAAAGCCTCCGGCGCTCATCACGATGCGCGGTTTTAAACTATGAAGCAATGCTAACGATTGGAAAAACCCGATAACGATATGTATCCAATCAAAAAAATTCTGTACTGAAAAATAACGGCGCAATTTTCCGGCGGCAATCGAATGATACACAAAGGGATATGCGCTCGTTAAACGCCGTTCTATACCTGAATCAGTGCCGATCCAATGGAACGCATACGTTTCCGGATGTCGCAATTCCATCTCTTCCGCCAAGGCAATCAGAGGCGTGACTGATCCGCCGGTGCCTCCCCCGCTTAAAATAATATTATTTTTTGTTGCGTTTAGACTCATAAAATGTTTTCAAGAAAATCTCATACTGAGCGCGATGAATCGGGCTGGCCGCCTTGGTCAAATCTTCGAGTTTTACCCAACGGTAAGCTTTATGCTCGATCGGATTAGTACGTACGGCATTTCGCGGGCCTCTATATCGTAAAATACAGAAGCTTTGACGTTGGCCCTTATATCCTTTATTTGTGTAATGTTTGGGCCACTCGTATTGATACATCTTCGGATATACTGACACAAGTTCAAGATCTGTCAAACCGGTTTCTTCCATCACTTCTCGCCGAACAGCTTCTTCCAGTGATTCACCCTTTTCTACTCCGCCCTGAGGCAAACCCCAATAGCTGCGACGTCCGGCGGCATTCAACAACAAAGTTTCATTATCTGAATTGATAATAAGCGCTACGACATTGGGCCGATATTTAAAACGTCTAAACTGCCAGCCGATAATCGCCAGCGGGAATTTTATCACGGCATTCCAGATTCTTCGTATTCTCCAGGGTTGCTTAATCAAACGCCAGAGCCATTCAAAACCTAGGGTTTGGAACAGACGAGGCGCTCGTTTGATCTTTCCGGTTAAAAAATCAAAGCTGCCACCCACTCCCATCGCAATCGCTATCGAAGAAACATCTCGCAACAAGCGACGTCGTATAAAGATATCTTGTTCCGGGGCGCCCAAGGCTACAAAAACTATATCGGGACGAAAACTCCGCAACTGTTTAACATCATAACGTAAGTCCTTTTTATCCATCGAAAAAACAAAGGTCTTCAGATACGGATAACGCTTTTTAATGGCGTTGACGATGTCCGAATCGCTTGATAAGCCATAACGCCAGTTAACTACCGCGACTCGTAAATGTTTTTGATCAGCCAGCTTCAAAAGATATTGAACAAGGTTGGCGCCGCTGTATCTCTTTGGGTTCGCTCCCTTTATCCATCCGGCGAATTTTAAACCGATTCCGTCCGGGATTGAGAGATCGGCTTTTAAAAGCACTGAAAAAAATTCCTGGTCTTGTTGCGCCAGGAGTAAGAATTCGGGATTAGGGGTTACAATATGAGCATGGCGACGGAATAAGAGCCGCCTGATGGCTAGCTCAAGTTCTGACGGGCTGAGCACTGAAATTGGCACCCCGAGAAGCACTGTCTTGTCCATACGGATTATACAGGGTATATTAGGATAAGATTCAATTTTATTATACGGTAGAGCCTGAGGATTGACAATTAATTTTAGCAGTCTTATAATAGGAGTGCTAAGTTTCACTAATACTATTTTTACTACCATGTTAGACAAATTTACCCATAAATCCCAAGAAGCGATTATTAATGCTCAAGTTATCGCCCAAGAATACGGCCAGCAGTATATCAGTGGCCTGCATATGCTCTTGGCCTTGCTCGAGCAAAGCGAAGGCATGGTCAAGCCTATTTTAGAAAACCTTGAAGTTGATACCGAAGCTTTGCGGGAACTTGCCGAATCAGAAATTGAAAAACTGCCTAAAACCGAAGTCCAGGCCTCAGTCGGCATGGTGCAGGGTACGACTGAAATGGCCATGATTGTTGAACGAGCCGTTAAGGAAGCGGGCATGATGGAAGATGAATTTGTTTCAACCGAACACATTCTCCTAGCTATCCTTGAAACGAAATCTGACGCCCAACGCATCCTACTTTCAAAAAATATTGTACGCAAAAAATTATTGGAAGCAATCAAGCTAATTCGCGGCGACAAGAAGGTCGACAACCAGGAACCCGAAACGCGTTTCCGTGTGATTGAAAAATACACTACCAATTTGACCCAGATGGCGCGCGACCACAAACTTGACCCGGTTATCGGACGCGATGATGAAATTAAACGCGTCATGCAGATTCTTTCGCGACGTTTAAAAAATAATCCGGTCTTGCTTGGAGAAGCCGGCACCGGAAAAACCGCCATTATCGAAGGACTTGCGCAACGCATTATTTCCGGCGACGTTCCGGAAAGCCTGAAAAATAAAGAATTGATTTCACTCGACCTTGGTTCGCTTATTGCCGGCGCAAAATTCCGCGGTGAATTTGAAGACCGACTTAAGGCTTTAATCAAAGAGATTGAATCAAACGACGGACGCATCATTCTCTTTATCGATGAATTGCATACTATCGTTGGCATGGGGTCAGCCGACGGCGCGGCAGACGCGGCCAATATGTTAAAACCCGCCTTATCGCGCGGAACCTTGCGTGCCATTGGCGCTACAACAACTCGTGAATATCAAAAATACATTGAAAAAGATACGGCTCTGGAACGCCGTTTCCAACCAGTCTATGTTTCAGAACCGACTGAAGAAGACGCCATTTCGATTTTGCGCGGCGTGAAAGATAAGTACGAACTTCATCACGGCGTAAAAATCACCGATGCCGCGGTAGTCGCCGCAGTCAAACTGTCTACCCGCTATATTAGTGACCGCTTCTTGCCGGATAAAGCAATTGATCTAATGGACGAAGCTACTTCGGCCCTGCGTATGTCAATCGACTCCTCTCCGGAAGAGCTTGATGTATTAAAAAAAGAAATCCGCCGCCTTGAGTTGAATAAAGCCGGGCTGATTCGCGATAAACGCAATGACGCAAAACTGAAATTGGTCAGCAAGGAATTGTCGGACCTTAAAGAAAAGGCCGCCCAGCTTGAATTGCGTTGGAAAAACGAAAAAGACAGCATCGGCCGCATTAGATCATACAAGAACCAAATTGATCTGCTCAAAGCTGAAGCCGAAACCATACAACGACGCGGTGATGACCTGACCAAAGTCGCCGAAATCAGATATGGCCAGATTCCGGACCTACAAAAGAAAATCAAGAAAGAAGAAAACGATTTAAATAAATTAAATTCAAACGGAGAAAAAATTCTTAAAGAAGAAATTGACGAAGAAGATATTGCTCGCGTAGTCGCGCGTTGGACCGGAATTCCGGTCGCCAAAATGCTCGAATCAGAAGTAAAGAAACTCGCACGCGCCGAAGACGATCTGCGCCTGCGCGTAGTGGGACAGGACGCTGCAATTGCCTCGGTTGCCAATGCGATTCGCCGTTCACGCGTTGGTATCAATGAAGAAAAAAAACCGATGGGCTCATTCCTTTTT
>CAYUIC010000008.1:0-7864 GCA_964444675.1 uncultured Gammaproteobacteria bacterium
CGCATTAAGGAGAAGTCAGGATTTGTAAACATGATCTTGAAGAAATCAAATGACATTGAGAACATTCCCGGCACATCTTCACCCGTTGGCAACTTTTGATTGGTCGCGAACGTGGTGGGAACGGGAATATTTTTCGGTTTGCCGTCTTTAATAGCCTGACCGAAATAATTTTCTTCAACATCTGATACAACATGCAAATCATACTTAAGATCAAGCTTGGCAAGATAAATCCATTTAAAGCCCAAACTTTCGCCTGAACTGTTTAATTTCTCTCCGCCAATCCATTTATGATACGCATCTGATACTTGATCTTTCTTCCCTAAAGCTCCGGTCCCAAGAACATAATCTCTATTTTCCTGAGGCTGTACGAACTGTTCGCCTCTATTAAAGAAATAAAGTGTTTTATATGTATCCCAGGAATAATACACAGTTGTTGATTTTTTTGTCACCACAACGTGCATAGTATATCGTTGAAGATTTAGCTCGTGACATGTTGCATAGTCATTTACAAAAAGATACTCATCCTGCCAATTCTCTGCCAATGCGGCGATGATTGTTGAACAACCGAACGCCAGGCCAAAGAACAACGGCAATACAATATGACGTACCTTCCAAGCTTCGAGTAGATGATCATCGATGATATAACTGAAATATCCGATAATCAATCCTGCTACTACACCGAATATGCTCAACCACATGATGAATCCGAAACAGATATACAAAAGAGCGGGAATAAGAACCGGCATACAAATCATGCCTACAACACTCATCACCCATTCTCTTTCCAAAAGCTTGTTAATAAGGAAGATGATGGCTATTACTATTGTAATAATCACCACGCCTTTACCCCAAGCCATCGACCAGTATTTGACGATGTCAAACACTTTTTCCGGGCTTGATTGCGCTGTCAGTATGACCTTTATCAAGGCCAAGACAGCTACAAGAACTACCAATGCTCCGCTTAGTTTTTTCATTTTTTCCTCCGGCTTAAAGCCTCTGTTAGTTTTTTAGATTATTCGAAGCGCTTACGAGAAACACGCCAAATAATCTAAAAAACTGGAGAAATTTGTAAAAGTGCTAATTTTTGATAATAACATATTAATCTATATTTGTCAATATTCAGCTTAATAGTTACTTTGACTTAATAAACTTATTATGTTATATTCTTAAATCTCAAACTAAAAGTACATTTTAAAACTAAATAGAAAAATCATTGAAAACAGACGAAATTTTTCAGATTGCTGAAATGCTCTGGCCCGCGTTTCTAGAAAAACACAAAGATGAACTTAACGGTAAAGAAGGTATACGTTTGGCCGTGAAAGAAAGAATATCCGCCAGGCCCAGAGAGATTGTATCCAAAACAATCGGCATACTTCCTCCCAAAAAAGTGGAAGAAAAAATTTTCTACTCGCACGAAAAAATCACCCGCTTAGAGCGAAGAAGGATTGCGGGGTATGATGAAGTGTGCAGCTTTGAAAGCGCCAATGAGGCAAACAAAGAATTTGGCGGCGCAATCATGGTTCGAAACTTTTTTTTGTCCGGAAGTAATCTTCCTCCTGAACTTGATCAGGACTTTGTTATCGAAGTTGGACTGGAAAGCGGCGAACTCACCAGAAACGAAGCGGATTATATTTATATAATCTCAGAACCAATGAGAAAGAAAAAAGAGCTTGTATAAACAAGCTCTGTAAACAAAAAACCTGTCATACAACTGACAGGTTTTTTCAATTCATTTTATTTTCCTCCGTGTCTTCGATACAGAATGGTAGCCGTCGGAATTGAAACAATAATTATGCCGATGCACCATATCAACGACATGGTAATATGGTTGCCTATCGGCGTACCAATCATTAAAGCGCGAATCGCTTCAATCACATGCGTCACCGGCTGATTTTCAGCAAAGACTCGTAACACAGTCGGCATGGTTGAAGTTGGCGCAAAGGCAGCACTCGCAAACGTTAAAGGGAAAATTAAGACAAAGCCCAACCATTGCACGGCTTCTATCGACTTAGCCAATAATCCTAAAATTGCCGAGAGCCAAGAAAAAGCAAACGTGAAAAGCAGAATAATGCCCGCAATCATAAACCATTCGCTCACACTCGCGTCCGGACGAAAACCGACCAATAGCCCAACTCCAATCATAACGAGTGAAGATAAAATATTTCTCAGTAAGTCAGCGGTTACATGTCCAATCAACAACGCCGAACTGATAATAGGCAGAGATTTAATACGGTCAACAATCCCCCGCTGTAAGTCGGTTGTTACCCCGATTGCCGTAGTCAGCGCTCCAAAAGCGGCAGTCTGCACCAAAATTCCCGCAACCAAAAAGTTTACGTAACTGGTACCCCCGGTATTGATTGCGCCGCCAAAGACATAACGGAATAAGAGCATAAACATAATCGGCTGAAAAGCGACGCCGAGCAATTGGTCCATGTTCTTTACAATATGAGACAAGCTTCGTTTGATCAGAACCAACGAATCATTGAATGCCCAGAATAATTTTGAATGTTGCTGTGTCATATTATTTTTTAGTTTCTTCGGTCTGACGTCCGGTAAGTTTCAAAAACACATCATCCAAGGTAGGCTTATGCAAGCTCAACGCATCAAGCTCAATATTATGTTCTTCCATTAAATTAAGAATGGCTTTCACTTCGCTGACCGCGCCGCTTGTCGCAATGCTGATCTTTTTCTCATCCTCGTCAACCTGCAAACCATCTCCGGTAATGAGCCGAACGGCTTTTTCAAAATCGCCTTGCTCGGCAATTGTCACTTCGAGGCGTTCATTTCCTACCCGAGCTTTTAATTCATCAGCTGTGCCTTCGGCAATGACAATGCCATGGTCGATTACCGCAATGCGATCAGCCAAGGTATCGGCCTCTTCAAGATACTGGGTGGTGAGTAAAATGGTTGCACCCGAAGCTTTAAGTTTTTCAACAATATCCCAAACCGCCAAACGACTGCGCGGATCCAAACCGGTTGTCGGTTCATCAAGAAAAACAATTGGTGGTGTCGCGACTAAACTCAACGCAAGGTCAAGACGTCGGCGCATACCTCCTGAATATGTTTTTGCTGCCCGATCAGCCGCTTCCATTAAATCAAACTGTTTAAGTAAGTCATCAGCACGTTTTGTTGCATCTTTTTTACTCAGATGATACAAGCGCCCCATCATCACCAAATTTTCCCGTCCGCTTAATAATTCATCAACCGCAGCATACTGTCCGGTCAATCCGATGCTGTGCCTAACATCGTCGGCGTGTGTTGCAACATTGTGACCGTTAACAAGCACTAACCCGCTGTCGGCCTGTAAGAGTGTACTTAAGATTCGGACAGTCGTGGTCTTGCCTGCCCCGTTCGGACCGAGCAAACCGAAAACACTGCCGCGTTTAATGCGCAGATTTAAGCCTTTTAAGACTTTGGTTTCTTTATAGGACTTAACAAGGTTTTCTATTACTATGGCTTCATCATTCATAAAAAGGTATTAATGGTTACAAACTATTATATACTAAAACACCTCCCGGAAACAAATGTTTCAGGAGGTGTTTTAGAAGACAAGAGTCTTAAGCGCGCTGAACGTTTACGGCGTTCGGGCCCTTTTCAGATTGTTCAACCTCGTAGGTGACTTCATCACCTTCGTGAAGTTCAGCGAATTGGACTCCTACCAAGCTGTTGCTGTGGAAGAAGAGATCCTTTTCCTGACCTTCAGAAGAGATGAAACCGAAACCTTTATCGGTCAACTTTTTGATTGTTCCTTTCATGGATGTATCAGAATGAATAAAAGCGTAAAGTGATATTTTGTTTAAAATGAATCGACGACTTCACAAACCTCATATGCGCAATACTTTTATAGTATAGCATAAAAATATTTACGTGTCAAATTAGGATGCTCTAATCTACATCTTAAGGAAGCCCATCAAATTATAGACGAGCATTGCCGGCCACACCAACGCTTTCAAGACGCCGAGCACTCCCTGCCAAAAATCCGGCGCGTGCTGAATATAATAAATGGCCGCGCCGATAAAAGCGATGCCATAGGCGCAGCTTGAACCGCCGGCATGCTTGCAACACATAGACCCACTGGACATATTGTTATTTAATTAATTAACAGTTCAAAATCACTCTTGAACATGTATTTAGCAAGATGGAAGATGCCGTAAGAAATAAACAGGGCGGCGAATACGTCGATGGAATAATGCAAATGACCAAGGAGTACGGCGCTCCCCCCGATTAGAGTGCAAAGTAAAAAATAATATCTTAAAAGACGTTGTTTCCAAAATACGAAACTTAACAGAAAGGGCAGGCCGGTATGCGCGGAAAAGAATAAGTCGCCACCCGCGCTGATTGTCTGAACAAAATCATTAGGATCAATATAGATTTGTCCGTGTGGAGTTCCCATATGAGTTAAAATCATGAACAAAGAACGAATGATGACAAACATCGCAATGGCTTTGACTCCAAAGGGAATAGCTTTTGGTTCATTTAAAAATAGCGCAATTAATAATATGATAAATAATACCGCGCCTTCGGAAAAAATAAGATGAACATCAAAAACAGGTAAAATATCAAGCAGTAAATCCCCTACCGGTTTACCGAGATTCACCAATGCATAAATATTTGCGTAATAATTTATAAAGAAACTTAAGGTGAGTAACAGAAGGCTCGCAATAATATTTATTACAAGTTTTTTTTCAGTCCAAATCAACTTATGTTTTGCAAATATATTCAATAACATAGTACCTTCTTCACACTTAATCATGAAACTTAATATGGCTAAAGTCAAATTAAAACGATTGTTAGCCATGTTTTATACCTGACCATTTTTTCTATTTTCCCTATTTTGTAAAGATTATGCTATGATGCCACTATGAATACACAAGAAACAGGCTTTCAGGGCCTTGGCATTGCGCCTAAACTACTCGAGATATTGGAAAAAAACCGTTTTAAGACCCCGACTCCGATCCAGCATAAATCAATCCCGGCCGGCATCGAAGGCAAAGATATCATCGGTATCGCCCAAACCGGCACCGGCAAAACCTTGGCGTTTGGCATTCCTATGCTACAACGCTTGTCTCGCGACGGCGGACAAGGTCTTATTTTGGTTCCGACCAGAGAGTTAGCACAACAAGTTGAAGAGTCCCTGCAACGGCTCGGACGTTCTTTTGGTTTAAAAACCGCCGTACTGATTGGCGGCGAAGATTTTGGCAGACAGCTGAGAAAATTAAAATCAAAAGTACATATTATTGTCGCGACGCCCGGCCGCTTAATCGACCACTTAACTCGCCGCACTATCTCCTTGAAGACGATAAAAATTCTTGTCATGGATGAAGCAGATCGTATGCTCGATATGGGTTTTATGCCTCAAATAAAAATAATCTTGGAAGCGATGCCGTCTGACCGGCAAACCATGTTGTTCTCCGCGACAATGCCGCCGCGCATTGTCGGCTTGGCCGCGCAATATATGAAACTTCCCTTGCGCATTGAAGTCGCGCCGGCCGGCAGCACCGCCAAAGATGTCAGTCAGGAAATTTATTTTATTCCTAAACCCGATAAGCCGCATCTGCTTAAAGATATATTGGCTGAACGAAAAGGCAGCACACTCATCTTCACCCGCACCAAGTATGAAGCAAAAAAACTCGCGTTGATCGTGCGCAAGATGGGACACACTGCCAATGAGATACATTCCAATCGCAGTTTAAGCCAACGTCGCGAAGCGCTGGAAGGTTTTAAGCTCGGCCGTTATCGCGTGTTGGTCGCGACCGATATCGCAGCGCGTGGCATTGACGTTAGAAATATTTCCTTAGTCATAAACTATGATCTTCCGGAACAAGCCGAGGATTATGTGCACCGTATCGGACGAACCGGTCGCGCCGGCGCCGTTGGTCATGCCATATCCTTTGCCATGCCGCATCAGCGAAATGATATTAAGAATATCGAACGCCTCATTCAAAAATCTTTGCCCCTGCGCCAATCTCCGCATTCCGCTCCCATGAGCGCGATTGCGCCTCTGGCCAAACCGACAAAATTCAAAGCCCGCGCTAAGGGTGGCTTTAACAAAGCTTACCGCAAGCCGTTTGCCCGAAAACCCGGGTTTAAAAAACGCAGCTTCGTCTAAAGGGTGGAAAAATTCGAAACATTCGGGTTATACTTACGTTATATATTAAAGAGCTCACTATGGACTCTAACGAGCTAAAAGCACTGGTTTTACGAGCACAACAACTGGACCAATCGGCTTTCGGAGAGCTCTATGATCTTTTCGCGGCTAAAATCTACCGTTTTATCAGCTATAAACTCCCAACCCGAGAAATGGCCGAAGATGTCTTGCAAGAAACTTTTATGAAGGCCTGGCAGGCACTCCCAAAACTTAATCCCGAAAAGCTCTATTTCAGTGCTTGGCTTTATACAATCGCGCGCAACCTTATCAACGACCAATATCGTGCCGTTAAAAGACGACCGACGCCGGATTCCCTGGACAATTATTATGACTTGGCGACCGACGATGATCCGGCTGAAAATACCGACGAAATCCTCGATAAGGAAAAATTGCGTAGGATTCTGAGCGAATTACCCGCAGGTTACAAACAAGTCCTTGAACTGAGATTCTTGCAAGAATTCAGCGTTGAAGAAACGGCAAAGGTCATGGGTAAAACCGTGGTCGCTGTACGAGTCATGCAACATCGGGCCATTAAAAAATTAGGCCAAGATTTTTCAATCAGTGAATAATATGAACAAAGATACTGCTCGAGTACTACGAGAACTCGAACGCCAACATCAACTTAATCCCCTCCGCCAGGCCGTCCTCAAAAAGGAACTGATGGATAAACTCACGAACCCTCCGCAACCAAGCTATGTTGCCGTGGGATTCTTTTCATACAAAACAGCCATCAGCGCCGCGGCCATAGTTGTAGCTGTCATTATTGCCGGCGGCAGCGCATATGCAACAGAAGCGTCCGTGCCGGGAGACGTCCTCCACCCCAGCAAGCTGGTCGCGGAAAAAATTGAAAGCAAGCTAGCGGTATCAGAAGAGAAAAAGGCCACAATCGAAGCGCAGCATACCAATGAGCGCATTGAAGAAGTTCGCAAATTGGACATTAAGGCCGAGTCGCAAACCGATCTTGAACATAAAACAGAGATTAAAAAACGTCAGCATTCAGCGCAAGTCGAGACCGAGACACAACTTGAACAGACCTTAGACAAACTTGAGGAAGTAAAAACGAAACTGAATGAGCGCGGCAAAGACAGGGCTGTCGAACAGCTCAATCTTTCCATTGAACGCTTAAAAACCCGTGCGGCCGAATCAAAAATTAGAATCAATACTAAACGCGGGAAAATCCGAGAAGAACAAAACCAGGACAAAGAAGACATTATGGACGATCAACGAAAGATCTCTCCTAATCGCCTCAAACCCATACAAGAGCAAGAAAAGCCCAACTTAAAACGGCTCATGCCGAATAACTCTGTCAAAAACGAGCTTGAAGACTCTCTCAAATAGCGTTATCATTACACTATATGAATAACACCTATTTTAAAACAATAGCGTATCTTGCTTTGGCCGGAACGCTCTTTGCCGGTTATTTGAGTTTTATGAAACTCTTAACCAGCACCTGTGCTTTTAATGAAAGCTGTCCGTACTTTCTCGGATATCCGGCTTGTTGGTATGGCTTTGGGATGTTCTTAATCATGCTGGTGCTCAGTATCATCGGTCTGTATAAAAAGAACAAACGGGAAACGCTTCGCCGCTCGATTATATTTGTTTCTTTTGTTTTATGATCTCAAGGATGAACATTTATTCATGATGGTTTATTTAAAACAAGTAAATCAGCATCTTCAAAAACTATATCTTCTTTTAATAATTTATCATTCTTTCACA
>CAYUIC010000008.1:7874-30306 GCA_964444675.1 uncultured Gammaproteobacteria bacterium
TTGTTGGTATCGTGTTGGCCGGAAGATTGGTGCTGCCGGAATTGAAATTACTCTTTTCCGATGATGCACCATCCTATGCAATGATACTACCAAGTTGCGCATATGGCCTTCTGTTCTATATCATTATCTTTATTCTCTCTTTGCGGGCTCGTAAGCAATAAGATATGAAAAAAGGATTTTTTGATTTACTGGAGGACAAAGTTCGCGGATTTTTAAGCCACTTCCCTATTCCCTACGCCTTTATCGGCGCCGTTGGTATTGTCCTGTTTTGGCGCGGCGTCTGGCATACCGCCGACTATGTGATGCTTGCGTGGCAAGCCAATCATCTATCCAATTCAACAATTGATTTAAGCAATGAGCTGTGGTGGGACGGCCCGCTCTCAATAGTGGTAGCATGCATCATTCTTCTTATTTCCGGACTTTTTGTATCGAATTTCCTTGGAAATGAAATTATTATTAGTGGCCTAAGAGGAGAAAAGAAAATATCGGAAAAAACCGAAACCGAACTGAAAACCGAGGTAAATGCCATAAGCGAGATTAAAGAAGAACTGGACGAAGTCGCCAAAAAGCTTAAATAATAGGCAATATCCACAGCACAGCCTTGACAAAGGGCGTGCTTTTATGTAGAATTGAAAATCAATTAAAAATAGATCTTTTTATAACCAATAACAAACATTTTGGAGGACAAAATGAACAAATTAACGCTCATAATGAGCATCATATTTTTTTGCACGGCTTCACTATTTTCACAGGATACAAACCAAATTAAGCCGATCACTATCGAAGAAAACACTTTAGAATTAGTGGTTCCCACACCGGGTGACAGCACTAACGGCACTACAGAAACAAAAGTACAAAGTTCACCGATATTTACAAGCGAAGTGGAAGCCACCAAAAGCGGCTTACCTCATGTCTTTTACATACCGAGCGGCTTTTACTTTATGTCTGAAAAGTATTTTGATTACATGCACTCAGCAGTTCCTAGCGGCGTTTACAAAGATGACCAGGTTCCGGTTTTACGGAACGATGACAATAATTGGTCCAACGACGAAAAAACAGGAAATATTGATGTGCGGATCGGCGGCATGAAAAAGATACAAATCCTTGAAGACATGTATTATGTCGGTAAAGGAGAACGTAATAAGTATAACCCCGGCGTATCATTTCAATTTTGCTTTTACATTGCCCCAGGCTTTAATCTGCCAACATTTGCAATTAATAGCCAGGTTCCTATAAAAGAAAACTATGTTAGGAATAACGATGGTACCGGCTACAACTATCTGATGCCCGCAACTGTGTTTGATAAAGAAATAAAAGAAGCAATAAACAAAGCTTTGGAAGAATAATTCTCCGGGCTGCAAAAAAGAAAAGGGAATCTAACGATTCCCTTTTTGAATACTAATTTTGTTGAAATTGGATTGAAGCCAAATTAAATGGCGCTATACCGTCCGAACCTTCTTGTCTATATCCTATAATTAGATTGTTTGTGCTTACAAAATTTTCAGAAGCAAACTCAGTCCGTGGTCCAAATATCCAACAACTCGAATAATACAATTCAAGCCCATCACGTTGTATTTGGTCGTTTTTATGCAGTGAACACATTTTTGATTTTGAGCGTTCGTCAATAATCTGTTGAATTTGTTTTTCTAAACTTAATTCATTTCGTTTCCAAATATATAGGCTCGATCCATACAGTGAATCTTGAATAGCGCCGTTTTCCATAACCTCAAAGTTTAAATTATTATTTTGCCCCGGAAACTCACAGCTATTATCATCAATTAAAACTTTCCCGCTCTCACCTGACTCCAATTTAGAGTCGATAGTAAAAGTATTATTCTTACATGTATTAATGGTAGTTAGTAAAGAATATTTTTTTACCACTATCAAAATTACAATACATACAATAAGTGAAGAGATTAAAATTAATTTATTTTTCATATTAGAAATATTTAGAGAAGAATTGCTTGATCCGGCCAAAAAAACTTTGTTTAAAAGCAGGCTTATTTTCTTTTGGTTGTTGAGTTGGACTTGTTTTAGTTTGTTTCACCGGAGAAAACCAACCAGCAACAGGCGTTCGATCATTTCTCATAATCTCATAACCCTTTGAATTTTTGCGAACATCAAGGTTCCGCACGGATTTATTACTCGCATTTTGATCAATGATTTCAACATGTCCTTTATTATTTTTTGTGTCAAAAACGGATTCTGTTACTACCATGACATGTCCATACTTTCCCTCGGTCCAGAATAACAAATCCCCTGCTCCCGGCAATTCGCTCGTTCCGTTGGCATGTTTCACAAATCTATAGTCTGATTTTGCGACTTGCAAACGATCATTAATCGTATCTACCATCGACCACATCGTCTTGGCGTCGCCTACCGGACCGATGGCATTGATGCCGTATTGTTGAGACATATAGCGTTTGGCATATTCAACGCAACTGTAAGCTGTCCTTGAGCTGCCAATGCCGTTATAGTATGCATTCACTCCATTAAATTGTCCCATAATTTGCCCGAAACTCCAACCGTTTTTGGGCATGGGATTATAGGTGGCGCTCGAGAGCCCGGTCGGATCCGAAAGAACAATCGGGTTATTACGGCTATAGCTGTAACTATTTAGTTGTTGCGGATCAATCAACAAATTATCAATCAACACGGGCCAAAACTGAGGGTCATGGCTTAAAAATCTGCCAAGCTGAGGGTCATAATAGCGTGCATTTAAATATTCAAGACCGCTACCAGCGTCATATTCTTGGCCGATATATTTTCGTTTTTCGTCATGACTTCCCATGTGTTGGTCTAAACGGAGAGAGCCGTAGGGTCTATAGTCCAATACCTCATCAAGACGTGAATTCTTGTCCGTTATAAGACCGGCGCCGCCGAGATGGTCGGGGTGGATATAATAAACTCCAGAAAGAACAAAAAGAAAATTAAAAAATAACATACCCTCCTTTATTAGTTAGTAAAGGAGGGTATGGAGGAGAATTATTTTAAACCGCGGAGTACACGCTAACTATTAAACAAATTCTGATTCTAAGTCGTTGCATTAACTTTATTTGTTTCATAGCTAGTTATAATTTTATTCTCCTGCCGCACACTAATTAATTCCTTGACTTGTACTTTTGTTGCCATTTTTGATTCTATAGTATCAAAAGTCTCTTTTAAGGAAGTAAAAAACTCATCATGTGCATGAAGACCCCTTTTTATATCTTTTATATCTATTGAAAGGTTTTTAATCTCCTTTAGAATTTCTGAATTTGTAATTTCTTTTTTCATATTTCTTCATTATTAATAATAATGGAGAGTTATTAGATGATTATAACAAAATATATTTGCCACATCAATAGATATTTTATACTTAATATTAGATTAAAAAATCATTTAAAAATATTATTTGAAAAAGCCCACCAATTCTAACTTAGTATCACGGTCTTGCGAAGTCGAGTTACCAACAGCAAAAGCCCTAGAAAACTAGGGCTTTTGAGTCATTCTAAAATATTCGTATATATCCTAGTTACTTGATGATTCAGGTAGCTTTAAGAGTTCGTCGGCCATAGCATTGTATTTACTAGCGGGACCAGCTATTTCCTCAGTGAAATATTCTTTAAAGATTCCCCTTAAGTCTTCGGATAAAGTTTCTGTAGTATGATTCGCATCTAATAACTTAACGACTTCTTTAACCTCACTATCATATTCATCAATATTATCGTCGTCGGATATAACACCTGCTGGATCATGTTTATTTATAATGTCTCTTACCTTAATAAACAAATCCTCTTGTTCCATATAATTATTAATATTTAATAAATCTTTTACCTCTCCCTGATGATAAGTTTGGCACAAAGTTTTGTACCGTTTTCAGTGTACTTTTATCAGTTGTTGTAGCTACTGAGTATCCGCCTTTATTGCGCTCACCTATAACCCACAAATCAGAATTATTCTTAGTATCGAAATATCTTGTTCCTTTATTAAGTGCGTTTTCAATTTGTGAAGTTGATACGTTTCTAGCTTTTGCTTGATCAGCTGCGTGCTTAGTAACCCCTACTCCGCTAATTCTATCGCCTGTTTTTGGTCCGTTATAGGTATCTTTAACACGGGGAGTACTCTTAGAAAAATTATAAGCTCCAGCAGCAGCTGTACCATATCCATGCGCAGTAATAGCAATTCCCTCAACACTCACAGCTCCTCCAACTACTGCTCCGACTCCCGTGGGACTTGCAACAATACCTCCTGCCGCACCGCCCACTGTCGTTGCTGCCCCAACCGCCATTTCAAAAGTACCCGTTATCATAGAAACAACATCACCTGTTCTCTGGCCTGATTGAAAATCAGAATTAGATGAACTTTGTCTTCCTAAACCGAAGGACATGTTACTACCTAGAGCATTAGCAAATCCTTGTGCAAAATCCTTGAGATCTTCCCCCGTGGGGTCGATATATCTCATGGGATTATTTGCTACATAGCTGTATGCATTCAGGGTCTGTGGTTTTACTAACTTTGCAGTTAACGGTAGGCCAGTACTAGAAACTACATCCGCAGGGCTGAATATATTTTGGAATAGCGGGTCTTGGCTAAGCCATCTACCTAGGGTAGCGTCGTAGTACCTCGCATTCGCGTAGGTTAAGCCCGTATCCACGTCGTACTCATGCCCTGTAAAGTTACGCTGTCCAACACCCGCTCCACTAATATCTCGGCTTTTGTGCTCTAATATAGAACTATTAAATTATCAACTGGTCAAATCCGGCTAATCTGTCATCAATGTGAGTAATCCTACAAGCGCTGGTCGGGCTCATTAACAATTATTCTTCCTTTCTGCTTAAGAACCTAGTTCCAAGAGTATAACCAATAATACCACTGAGTATAGTAGCTATTACCTCTCCGCCTAAAATTTTCAATACTGCTAAAGCCAGCACGGTCGTGACTACAAAAATAATCTGGAGTGAGCCAATATTTCAGTTCACCTGTTGTCTTGTGCATCGTTATCATTAAAGACACCCAGCAAAGGACTAGCACAGCGAAAGGAATCCCAATAACTATTATTAGCTGCCATGTTTGTGTATCAATATTATTCATAATAAAATTTATTCTCTTTTATTCCGCAATATCCAATAGCTCTTTAGATAACTTTTTACTGGCATCCATAACTTCTATTCCAATAAATTTGTTATTTTCATCAAAATCTAAATTAATCATTCCATCAACCTCACTTGGATCACAAGGATAGGTGCGTGCCACTTTTTCTGCTGGGAATTCAGAAAAATATATATACGCGGCATCAGCTTTTTTGTCATATGTTATTTTAATCATATTATTTCTTTAATAAATTATCTTTATAATTTTTACCTACATTTGTTATTATAGTGGTAATTAATCCATTACCCTTTAACTGTCCAACAAAAATTTTAGACGCTGCGTCGAGATATCCTAATTTCTGAGCCCCATCATGGAAATACTCAAAGGGTTTTAAACTAAGGGCTTTTATGACCAAACCTTCATTCCCCACCCCTACTTTTTGAGCAATTCTCATAAGAGCATGATCCGAAAATTCATAAGGTGATTTAGAAAGATTCTGCTCTACTTGAACCATCTTTGTCGCTAGGGTTGGGCCGAACCTACTCGTATATTTTGCAGCCCCCTCTGCAACCTTAGGTGCAGCCTCTTGAAACTTAGCCACTCCCTCTTCAGTTCCTATACCGCCTTCAGCAACACTTCCTACAATCATTAAGCCGCCAGCAACCATTTGTGCTGTTGGATTATTAACGAAGTTATTAAACTCATTACTCTGTTTTTGAGCCTCGGTCTTAACAAAATTCCAGCCAAGATTCGCCGCTATTTTTGTGCCAGTCCAAAGCACCCAAGGTGGAATACCTGCTTTACCGTTAATATCCTTGTACTTTAATGGATTATTATAAACGTACGAATAGGAGTTCTGAGTCTGTGGATTACCAAGATACTCAATATATGACGACTGGGTGTCAGCTTCTATTTTTTGGGCATCAGTGATATCCAGGAACGCCGGATCTTGAGATAAGAATCTTCCGAGGCTACTATTGTAATAACGAGCGCCCATGTAACTGAGGCCAGAATCTTCGTCATACTCATGCCCTGTAAACTTTCGTTTTTCAGCATGCGAACCATTCTGCTCATCTATTCTAATTGTACCAAAGGCGTAGTAATCTGTTAACTCATCTACTGCTTGATTGGAGTCGGTTACAACGTTAGAGCCGGTGAGGTGATCGGCATGAATGGTCAGGGGTGCGGCAGTTTCGTTAGAACCTGAAACGGTAGCAATCGCAGTATCTCCAAGAAATATATGCTTTTCAACGTTATTCGGAGTAAGACTATATTCTTTAGTAATCGAGAGTGATTGGCCCGTAGAATCGTTTGATTTGACTCGTTGCCCGTCGGCATCATAGGCATATGAGAAGACAGAATCACCGTTGGTGACTGATTGCAGGCGATTATTATAGTCCCAGGCGTAACTCGTAGGAACAAGGCCCATAGGCGAACCGGCGGAAATCATGTTGCCGTTATGATCATACTCATAATTCGTAGATCCGGCACTCGTCACCGCATGCGGGTTAGCATAACTGTTTCCAATGTTACCATTGTAACTGTAATTGCCTACATCTGATTTGGAGAGGATATTACCGATAGCGTCGTAGGTAAATGTTTGGGTTTGATTGCCATTACCCGGACCATCAACATTTTCCGCAACGGAATTAGTAATTGTAGCAGTCAGTAAGCGGTGTAAATCATCATAGGTATAATCCGTCGTCTTGGCTGTCTGTGTTGCTGAAGCATCAACAATTTGCAAAATGTTTCCAACCGCGTCATAGTCATAGCTTAAATCCTGGATATTTTGATTATTCGCAATTGTTACTTTATGAATCAATCTGTATAATTCTCCGGCGTCATACGTATTGGTAGTAATTGACCCGTTGGCATAGCTTACCACTGTCGGCAAGCCAACTTCGTTGTAATCAATATTGGAAATTACATCCACAAACGACGGGTCGGAACTTTCTTTGCGTTGAATCTGATCAATGGTACCTGCGGCATTATAGATGTACTGCACCTTTGAAGAATCGGGGTTTGTGATAAGAACTTGATTACCTGCGCGATCATAGTTATATAGAGAAATATAATTTGTCCTACCTAAGCGTTTCGTTTCTTGCGCAACTTGTCCCAAAGCATTATATATCTTTGAAACGATCAGGGTGTTATTAGCAACGCTGCATAGCCTGCCGACACCTTCGGTGCAACTGTCGTACGAGTATGTCACTTCAACGCCTCCGGTGTCGGAACTATCTTCGCTGAGGACTCTGTTCAAATCATCATATGCGAAATTGACTGTTTGGCCGTTCGCATCAGTGCGGGAAAGTAAATTACTTGCATTGTCGTATCCATAACTCCATACTCCGAATGTCGCATCGCCCGCAGCATGCAAATCTTCGGCTGCTAAGACGCGCCCCAAACCGTCGTAAGTGAAATTTCTAATATTGCCCAAAGCGTCGGTGATTTTAGTTAATTTTTTCAAGCCATTCCAGCTATAACTTGTCAGATAGGTAGATGAACCGTTATGCTCTGCGACCGCAACTAAATTATCATATGCGTCGTGATATATATCTTTTACTTTTCCGCCAGCATCAGTAAGGGTGGTTTTCCAGTCGTCATAGCTATTAGTTGTTGTTCCAACCGCAGTAACGGCGGAGCTAACTCGCTTTAGAGTATCGTAATTATATGTTGTATAGAGCGCAGCGCTTGTAGTTTTCGGAGTTCGCGCAGTACCCGATGAAAAATATGGCAAGGATTCTTTTAATAATAATTCCCCCTCTTTGTACACAAAATCACGTACTGCATATTGGCCGGGAGTCTCAGTCTCGCTTCTTTCTTGGATCTTACGTCCGAGACCGTCAAAGTAAGTATATGAGTCAACCGCATTGGTCGAGTCAAGATATACGGACTTTTTGATTCTGAATGCATTTGCCGTGTCAGTATATTCATATGTGGCGCTTGTAACGCTCGTAGACGGGCTAGTTACATTTGGCTGCTTTTCTTCAATCGCTCTGTCCAAACCGTCATATACAGTGCTGAAGCTTCGGCCATTCACATCAATAGTCTGCTTCACATTTCCTGAAGAATAATCATAACTGTACGAAATTTCCTGAGACAAGGGATTTGTCACTGTGACCGGGAACAAATTATATGAATCATATATATACGACGTCACTTTATCACGGGGATCTTTCTCTGAACTTACTAAGCCATATGAATTAAAGCTCCTTTCAATGTCAATATACTTTGATCCCACACGCCACATTTCAGTTTTAGTTTCATTACCAACGGTAACTTGCCCTAAAGCAAGATTGTCGTAGTAATGTCTTGTTTCGTTAACTTTGATGTTATTTATATCAACGGCCTGCTCTGTGACTGGCAAACCGATAACCCCGTTAGCAGTATTATTCGTATATGTAATTGATGTTATTAGTACGTCATTATACATATTGTCTACTAGGCTACCGTCATCATTAGCAAAAACTTCACCTCTATTTTCAATCTGAGTTTTGTTCCCATTACTGTCATCGTACGTATATATTTCCGCCTTATCTTTATGAGTGGAATTGCCATCGTAAGCGAAATTAACTGCTCGAGTTTGTTTTACAAAATTTCTTCCATTTCCCAAATCAACACGTTCCCACTTGTTAATAGTTTTAGAATATAGATTTCCATTGGATGATTTGACTTCAATACGATACGGCTTTCCCATCTTGGAAATATGGTCCTGATATTCTCCATATTCCGGCTCATTTTGAGCCCCGCCATGAAATGAGGTCGTGGTGATATTCCCATCATCATCTGTAGCCGTCACTTTCCCAAAGCCGGAAAATTTTCGTTCCAAGTAATTTCCAAAATAATAGTTGCCCTCCGCGTATGAATAGTACAAATTGTCTTCTGCTCCTGATCCGTCAGATTCTTTTAAGTGTGCTACTACCCTGATGACCAGCGGAAGTTTTGGATTTAATGAATTTTGTGAAGAATCCAAGTAATTTCCGGATGATTTATACTCTATGGAGTTAAATCCCCCCTCAGGCAAATGTATGGTATCTAAAGTATCAATATCTGATTGAGAATTAATATATGCCCAGGTTGCAAGATTTTCCCCCACGGTTATAGCTCGAAATATATCAATCATGCCGTCTCCATCAATATCAACCAAACGCGTTCCGGTATCCATCGTTGTATTAATGTATGCTAATGGCTGTGATGGAATCCATCGTATATCCTCTTGCCAGCCATTTCCTTTATTAATCCAAGCGTTATAAATAACTTCCGGATTTTCTCTGCGTTGCACTAAATCCATAAGGCCATCGGCATTCACATCAACTCCTCGTATCCCATAATCAGCATTCTCGCTCACAAATGTTGTGGGAGGCTGAAGGGCTGAAGAAATTTCCCAACCACCGTGTCCGTTGTTAAGATAAGCAAAGCGTACAGGAAAATGAGCGTCATCCCACCCGCGCAATAAATCCGGCAACCTATCTCCGTTCAAATCACCAATTATAACTCCCGCATAGAGCCGCTCCGGTATGGTCCATTGCGCAGTGGCGTCAGTCCATCCGTTGCCGTTATTAAGGTAAACCTTCTGACCATAGCTTGGCGATGTTTGCACCAAATCAGCCAAGCCATCACCGTTCAAATCCAGTATTCTCGCCTCGGTATCGCGACCGTTGAAATCAGCGAAAACCACAGGGCTACCCCATGTTTCGCTCACATCCTGCCAACCGCTTTCCGTATTAAGATATGCCTTGACTTCGCTCACGCCACCGCCGTAATAGACATTCTGCAAAAGATCAGATCGTCCATCTCCATTAAAATCCACTTCTCGGACACCGCGATCACTTGGTGATGAAGGATATTCCGAGCTAAAAATCATCGGTGGTATAAATTGCGATGACACAGTCCAACCTTTATGACCGTTATTGAGATACACGCTTTTAAGATCCGGACCCTGAAATCTGTGATACGACTGAACAAGGTCAGGCAAAGCGTCACCGTTAACGTCCATAATCATCACTCCTAATCTCAAATCAAGCGGAGAGTTCCACTCGGTATCTCGATTTTGCCAACCGTTCCCTTCAGTATGATTATATTCAAAGACAGTCGAAGGCAGTGCTGATGGCTGACCGCTATCACTGAAGCCAATCTCAGAAATTGAATGCAAGAGAGATTTCGTGCCATTATCGGCCGATAAATATGAAAGATCATATTCGTGCGCGATCGACTGGTTTATACGATTGATTATGCCCGAAATTCGATATCGAGTCTGGACGGGAAACCCGGTATAAAATTGAACTGTATCGCCGCTATGGCTTGTCCTTACAAATTCAGTTTCAAGAATTCCATCAGTTAATCCATGCCCGGTATAAAATATTTTAAAAGGATATATTTCTCCTTCATCTTTGAAATAAGTAAACTTAATAAAATTGTCATTTGTATCTCTTATTTCATCAATCATCCATTTATAAACATGTTGCGGATCATTCGAATCATCTTGACGAGCATCAGAAGTTGCTCCAAACCTATAGTGTAGTCCCTTTTTATCCCTCACTGTCCAGCTTGTACCGTCAAAAGAGTATGATAGAAATTCTCCATTATCTACCTTGGACATCCATTGCGAACCGCTCACACTCACTAATTCGCCGGAAAGAGAGGAAGTAAAAGAGTCTTCGGAATAAAGTTTATCAACGCCCTTCTTATTAATGCGTTCAATCGATGGAATACCAATATTCCAACCGCTTCCCACAATACCATCCCGAGCGGCAGATTGACTATTGTAATGCAACAAGAGATCTGGCTGCATACCCGCTCTTCCCGGAGAAACCGTCAGGGGAAAAGCATACGTAAGGGCACCGCTGCTTAAATCGGTTTTGCCCAAATTGATTCTTTTATTTGAATATTTAGTGTCATTATGCTGTTCCGGTATCTGAGATACTGATTCCGGCTCTTTATCTTCCTCTGCAGTGAGATTATCTCCGTCAACTGTTTCACTTGGCTCTACCGGAGCCGGTGGTACTTCTTCACCCAAGAGGGTATCTTGTTCAGCCGGCACTTCAGTATTCAACTCTTCGGCAAAAACTTTTGCAATCGGCGTTATTAAAAATAAAAAAACCAACAGTCCGGCTGTTAGCTTTTGTATAAATGAACCCTTCTTGCCCCATCCAACACGGTATGGTGATGACATATGGTTAAATTATGAATAAAAGAGGGTTTAATTCAAACTGCTGCCTTATCTCAGTACTGACGGTCCCCTCCTAACCACCAGATACTGAGATAACGAAGCAGTTTCAAACATATCTTAAGTATATAGAAATGATTTAGGAGGTGTCAATAGATATGACAAATATTTATGTTATTTTAATTTATTTTATTTAATATTAGTTTATTTTTTAATATTTATTTTTGTTATTTCTTTGCATTTAGCCAGAGCAACTCAAACATTGAACGGAAGATATCCACAGCCTGTTGGGATTTTACTACAATTGTTTCTAAATTTTCATCCCATGCAGTTATGGCAAGCGAGTCTTTCCAGATAGATATCGCTGAATCAGGATTATATAACTTTTTGGACAAAAATCTTGTTTCTCTCAAGTCTTCGTAGTCGCGTTTTTTAACCTCCCTGGCCATATCCCCTTCCGGTATCAATAAACGGGTTTTAATACCACGTTTATTCTTCGCCTGAGAATAGTCTTTAAGAAATTCCGGGAGAAAAAAGAACTTTTTTGCATCAACACTAATTCGCAGAATTTCTTCTCCTTTCTTGAGCTCCAACGTTTTTTGATATAATTCCTTGAATCCGTTTTCACCTTTTAAAATTTCTATTTGCATAGCCTGAGATTTTGTCAAAAAATGAGCGTCTTTAATGTTACTCACCAATTTTGACAAACTTGCTTTTTGTAGTGCTAAATTATTTATTTTGTCATCAATATAATGTTCTACCATCTGGGGCGAACTTACAACAAAATTACGGCGTTTTCCGTATGTATATTCATCAATTACACCGTTGCTTACGAAACGATCAAGGGCAATAAGTACAGTTGAACGCGGGATTTCAGATAAATCAGCGATTTCCTGAATAGACATTGACGGACGAGACAATAACGCGACATACACACGCGCTTCTGCTCCGCTCATCCCTGCTTCTACTAGTTTTTTGATTAATGTTTGGTCCATAACTCTATTCTATCATTTATCCGATATCCCAGTATACACCCCCATTATTTTTTGTCCATATAACAAAAACCCCACTATTTTAGCGGGGTTTTTGAATGAACAACTTTTCAGTTCATTTTGGAAAAAAGCTGGAACAAATGTTGATGAACTGTTAAATCAACATTTTTCATTGCTGCCGAATCCAAATATTCGAGAATGGGTAACCATTCAACATCTTCCCATTGAGGATTTTTTCAAAAAACGAGCACTCGCAGTACACGTCGATGCGTTCTGAAGTTTCAAAATTCCATGACGAGACCACTTCAAATGGTGCAGGGATTAGCTCATTAATCTTGATATAAAACTCCTCGTATGATTCATCCTGCTTTGGAAGACTGACACATGGAATTTTCAAGCTGCCGCCGAATTTGTCGGTGACAGCAATCATTCCTTGGCAATTGAGCACTGCCCAATATATGTACTTTTTCACGTTTATGTTCTCCTGTTATGTTAAAGAATCTTTGTCCTATCTATACCATTGCGGCAAGCAATAGTCAAACCAATACCGTTGACAAACTGTTTAAAATATATTAGTCTAATAAATCAACTAATATAAAGGAAGGGTCCTTTGAAAGAAAAAAATAGCCTAAGATTTAGAATAGCCGAAAAGTTATTCTATCTCAATACAATCCCGATTATTCCGGAGACTATGGCAGGCTTAGCGGCTTATGACGGCAGTATCACATCGCCATGGGCAATCGCTTCCCTGCTCTATATAGTCATTATGACGGAGGTTGATATTTATATTTTCAGTCAACCAATTGAGGTTCAGAAAAGATCATGGCTTGGTTTTCTTATCAAAGAGGCCATGTCACTTTTCTCGCGAACTGCAACCTTTCTTAAGCTGGATTTTACCGATGTCATCAGAGCGTGGAAATATTTATGCATCCATTTTGAGTTTGTCAAAAGGATGTTGACTCCCGCCAAACCTCAGCACCGCCAAATGATACAAAAAGTCATGGCGATATTCTGGTATGTGTCAATGCTTCTGTGCTCGGTTCTCCCCGGTGTAGGCAGAATAGCGAATGGAATCTACGTTAAACAGAAAAAACCTGCCTTCGGACATGTGTTCCTGATAGTCGGCTGTTTCGTGCGTTTCTATTTAATATTTAAAGGGATTGCTTTTGTATTTTTCTAAAAAAAGTCCGACGATTATTCATCATCGGACTTTTTAGATACCTACAAAGGTTTATTTCTTTTCTCCGGAAAGAAAAATGGAAAGCATAGCTGCGGCCAATCCGATGTCACGTACCATAATCGGACCGAATTTCAACAAGGTCAGGGTATGCAGTAAACTCAGCAATAGAACTGCGGCAACAGGACGAATCCAGATGCCGAGAACCAAGAGAATACCACCGAGCAATTCAACGGCGCCATGGATTTGCACCAAGGTCTTTGCCGGACCAAAAACGCTTGTCCAGGCCGGAACCATGCCGGTCCACATTGCTGTATTGGTCAAACCGCTATAACCGAACCAGATAAAAACAAATCCGAGTCCGAGGCGGAGAATAAAAGGCGCATAGCCCTCATAGTGCTTTAGATTCATATTTTTAATTAACTAAATCACCAATCAAATACGTTGCCAAAGTATCCTTGGCTTTCTGAAACGAACCATGCTGTTTTGTGAACAACTCAGTTCCATCAGTACCGCACAACTTCAAGATATTATCTTGACCGCCCGGATGCTTTGAAATCCAATCTGTCAAATCATACACATTGGATCCGACAATCACGTAGCAGCTTGAAGCGTTATTGTGCATACTCACATCAGCTGAACTGAAGCCCGACTTCTTGGGCTCTGTCGCCGTGTTAGTTTCAGTGACATTCACTGCTCCTTGATTTGTTTCAACCTGGATGTTCATCGCGTCGTTAGTCGAGCTCAATTCATTGTTTGCGCTCGGTCTCATGGACGCATAAATAAGGATTGCGGCAACAACAATAATTAATACCGCAATAATGCCGACAATCATGCCGGTGTTTTTTGATGCCGTTTCCGGCATATTCTGATCGGTCATAGGTTAATAGCTTAATAATTATATGAGTCGAGAACTCACTACAGTATAGCGCCATTTTACGATTTAATCCAGACTCCGTGATATAATAAATACATATGAAAAAACTCCTGGTTTGGCAGGGCTCATCTGTCATTATTGGAACCGTCATCGGCGCCGGTATTCTCGGTCTGCCTTTTGCCTTTGCTCAATCCGGCTTTTTAACCGGTTTGTTGGTACTTATTTTGATTGGCTCCTGCATCCTGACACTAAGCGTCTTTTTTGGAGAAATCACTTTACGCACCACAACAAACCATCAGCTAACGGGTTATACAGAACTATATCTCGGAAAGAGCGCTAAACACATTCAGGCGTTATTGTTGCTTTTTGGTATGTTCAGCGCTTTGCTTGCGTATATGATCGGTTTAGGACAAATTATCAGTACCTTGCTCGGCGGATCCGCAACCCTATGGTCGCTTATTAGCTATGCCATATTGGCTGTTTTTGTCATTTGGGGATTGGGCGTTATCAAGCGAATTGAATTTGTTATCAGCTTCGTATTTTTAGGACTGTTGTTTATCCTCGCGGCGATTGCTACGCCCCACATCGATACCACTGCCTGGCAAGGTTTTGAATGGCGTAATTTCTTTATTCCTTACGGAGCCATTCTCTTCGCATGCTCAGGAATCGTTTCAATACCGGAAGCAAAAATGGTTTTGCATGCTCAGAAAGGCGAACGTTTTCTCTTAAGCACTATTTTAATTGGCAATATCTTTCCTATTCTCCTCTACGCCGGCTTTAGCGCGATTGTTCTGGCAGTGACCGGAGCGCACACCACTGAAATCGCTACAATCGGCTTAAGTAATATTGTCGGTCCGACCGCTTTGGCAATCGGCAGTTTGTTTGCCATTGCCGCCATGTCATCGAGTTTCATGACCCTCGGAACCGCCGTTTCTGAGATCTTTCAATTTGATTATCATATAAAACATGGCCACGCGCTCATAATTACTTTGGCCGTGCCGCTTATTTTCTTTGTCTTTGGTGTACGAGATTTTTTCGGCATTGTTTCAACAGCTGGCGCTTTAACCGTCGGACTAACGGGCATTATCACTCTTATCACCTTTTGGCGAGCGCGCAGCAAAGGAACGCGTCGTCCGGAATTTACCGTACCGCCCTGGTTCGCCGTGCCGGCAACCGTCATCATCGCCACAGTCTTTATTTTGGGACTTTTTTATACGCTTTAAACTAAAAGTATGATCAAACTTTCCAAAGAAACATTCCTGACTTATGTGAGGAATTTTATCTTCGGCGCCGAAGACAGCCTGGTTTCCACAGTCGGGCTTCTTTCGGGTGTTGCTACAGCCGGAGCAAACCGCGCCGATATTATTATAACCGGAGTTGTGCTGATTTTTGTTGAAGCGTTCTCCATGGCGGTTGGAGCATTTTTATCCGAAGAAGCAACTGAAGAATACCAGCGTCGAGGCAAGGTCCATTTAAAAAATACCTTTATCTCGGGCGGTATTATGCTGGTGTCATATTTTGTTGTAGGACTCATTCCTCTGCTTCCCTACTTAATCAACAGCATTCCTAATCCATTCTGGATTTCTATTGTAGTTACACTGTGCGCGCTCTTCTTACTGGGCGTTATTTCTGCCGAAGTATTGCATACAAAAATTTGGCGCAATGCGTGGCGCATGCTCATTATTGGCGGGTTGGCCGTCGGCATCGGTGTATTAGTCGGCAGAATGTTCCACTAATTAAATACCGGCTATCGTTAACTTATACTTATCTCGCAAATAGCGTTCAACTTTTTGTCGGTTCGTCGTACTAATGACATTATCATACAAAATTACTTCCGCAATATCGCCGTGGATACTTCGCGCTGCCGAACCTCGATCGTTAGATATATTACCGACAGTTGCATTACAGGTCGTCTGCAACTCTATCACTTGAAATGCTGTTCTATCTTTAGGGATAGATGTAGCGCCCACTGAAGTTCCATTATTCCAGCCTGTACCACCGGTAACACAAGCTGACGAAAATGAACCCCAAACAACGAATGATGATCCTGGAGTTCCGTGAAAATCGTAGGTAGTTGTGCCTCCAAGAACCGGCACATAGTCAATAACTTGATTATCCCACTTCATAACAATAAAAGCCTGTCGTACCGTAGTCAGAAGCGTAGTTAACACAAGAACGTCACTATTGCCGTCATATCGTAGAGCCGGTTTGCCGTTAATAATATTTTTTTTAAACGTCGGACGATTTGCGGCTGTAGCTGCTGTAGCATGATTATTATTGCCACTTGCGTCCGTCCATGAAGAGACGGTATCCCCGTCGTTTAAATTTAACCAATCTGCTTTAAGCCATAGTAAAAGGCCGGATACGGTATCGGGTCGATTCTGATCAACTGAACCGCCCTGCGAAATAATATTTGTACCTGAAGGATAACTGCTGGTTATTCCCCCTAAACAAAACTTGAAATCATATTCTTGATTGCCTGATTTAACGTTATATACGAAATTTTGATTGGGACAAGAACCGTCGGTTCGTGGCGTCGGATTTGAAGGCACTGGATTCAAATATGTTGTGCTACCCGCCACCAAATTCTGTCCCGACGTAAGAGTCGTCGGATAATAACCGTTTTGTAAATAATATAATTCAAGTGCACTGCTAACCTGTTTAACATAGGCTACCCGCTTACTATCCCGTGAACGCAAACGCGCTCCGGAGAAAGATACTACAGCGACAACACTCAACAAACCTATCACTGCCACAACAACGAGTAGTTCAACTAGTGTAAATCCCTTGGTCGGATTATTAATCATAAAACATTCTTAATCTTTTACGCAGCGCACTGAAGCTCCTCCCAGCTTATCGTAATATTGGCGAGCAACTGTTGCGACGCTGGTTGACACTGTTCTCCCCCATGCATAATCTGAGTTATAGGCTGTTGAACTCCACATTTGTCCAAACCAACCGGCGCGATAATACCAATCGCCACTACCATGTCGATATCCTGCAATCAAGGCTACAAAACCAGAGCTGCCTCCAGTTTTTAATTTTGTTCCCGCCGTACTGCATTCATAGGTTCCCGTAGCACGTGAAGCGCTGCAGGCCTGCCCAGGATCAGTTAAATATTGCTCCAGGGTCGCCCATTCAGCATCTGTCGGAATATGCCAACCAGTGGGACAAATACCTTGACATTTCCCGCTATTGCATTCGCTAGCCGCATAATTCATGGCCTCTCCCCAAGGATAAATCGCTCCGTAAGTAGTACAATCACTTTCATTCAGCGCTGCACTTCCTGGTTGACCGTGTGCCAGTGGGCAATACTTTTCTACTGTGCCGTTATTGGAAACCGCGGTTGCCCCGGTTGCTTTCATTGTTCCATAGTTAAGGGGTTTATCAAGCCAACACTGAGTGCCAATTGCTATGGTATTGTAAGTAACTCCTCCGTAACTTAAAGAATACTGACCGCATGCTTTGCATCTTTGCGCGCCATCGCAGATTGATGTTCCCGCGCTAAACGCACCAGCCCCCTTTCCAAGACAAAAACTGATAACATAACTGGTATTTCCACTATATGACGAATAGCTGAAATCTTGGTTGGGGCACGAGCCGTCGGTTCGTGGCGTCGGATTGGCTGGTACGGGATCCAAATATTTCACACCGTTTAAGCTCAGCGGCTGGCCCCCTGTAATAAGCGTAGGGTATAGGCTATTCTTCGAATAATACAATTCCACAGCGGTTTTAATCTGATTAATATATGCGACCCGCTGCGCATCACGTGCTCGTACTCGAGAACCGTTTAAGGCAATGGATGAAAAAGTCGCCAGAATACCGATGATGGCAATAACAACTAAAATCTCTACTAATGAGAAGCCTTCTGTGTTTTTTCGAAAAATAATCATATTCATTTGCCGTCATTATACCAATTTTCAAACACGTGGTATATATACTCTCTTTTTGAACAAGTAGCTTGTCCAATGCGCTGCAATCCGCAACTGATTGCGCAAACCCGGCGTTTTAAATAAGTAAACCGTGCGCCAGATATACCATGCCAGTCGACCGGATATCATGATGCCGAAAATCCTTCCTACAGCATCCCATGTTCCCAAAGAAATAAGAATTCCTTTCAGATGAATGGTGTATTTTTTTAAAGCCTTTCCTCGTCTAAGAGCGCAAATATTACGAGTAACAATTCCGGCTTGTTGCACGGCAAGTTGCGCGAGCATCGGCGGCTTTCCCACGGTATCAACAAAGATAATATCGCCTAATCCAAAAACCTCCGGATGATTTTTAAGGTTAAGGTTCGCGCTAACAAGCAAGTTGCCCGCCTGATCTAAATACTCGGGCGGAATAAACTCCGTATTCTGCTTGACTCCGGCGGTTAAAATAGTCAGATCAGAATGAAAGTGTTCACCCCGTAATTCAACGCTGTGTTCGCTAATCTGTTCAACAACCGACTTGGTGTGAAAATCGATGCCGGAACGTTGTAAACGGCGCGATAAATACGCGGCCAGTTCGGGGTCGTTTTGCGTCATAGGCATTTCGCCGCGTTCAAATAATCGGAGTTTTGAAGTAATTTTGATTCTGCGATCAAGCAATTGGTCGATTTCGCAGGCCAACTCCAGACCGGTATATCCCCCGCCTATCACATTAATATCCAAATGTTTTTTGCCGCTTTGCGCCAAACTGATGATTCGAGAACGGATTGATTGAGCATCAGAGATAGTTTTCAGACATAAAGCATGCTCGCCGCCCCGGACAATATCAAATCGCGGACGAGCTCCACTCGCTATTACAAGAACATCATAGGATAGCTTCTCCTTATTCTCTAAAACAATTTCCTTGGCGTGAAAATCCACTGAGGCAGCCTTTGAGCTGATAATTTCAAAATGTTCGTTACAGCTTAGGAATGAGCGTATTGGAAAACAAACATCCTTTTCAGACAAAGTTCCGGTTGCCAATTCGTGTAAGAGCGGCATGAAAGTGAAATATTCATCAGTACCAATCAAGCGAACGCATACTCCGCGCTTAAGCAGGGCGCGCGCCGTATAAACTCCGCCAAAACCATTGCCGATAATAGTAACTACTAATTTATTCATAACAATAAAATTATATCACTAAAACAAACAACCTGCCCCGGTGAGTCGGCAGGTTGTTTTAGAGTGAGTAAAGAAACTCGCTTAGAGCACCGCGTCTTTAGCCGCTTTGGCTAAACGAAACTTAACAACAGTTTTCGCAGCGATCTGAATCTGTTCACCGGTCGCTGGATTGCGGCCCATGCGTGCGGCGCGCTTCACCTTGACCATTTTACCAAAGCCCGGCAAAACAAATTCGCCGTTCTTTTTAACTTCTGAATAAGCCATGTTGGCCAATTCAGCAATGACGTTAGCTATGTCCTTCTTGGACATATCGGTCTTGGAAGCCAAAGCTTCCATGAATTGAGACTTTGTCATAGTGACTTCTTATTAGTTCTAAAAGGCGAGCGCCTCTTATATGCTTATAGTATACACAAATTTGTTGGAAACTACAATAAAATAAAGGGTTTTGGGGATAATCTGTCAAATATGCTATAATATTAGGGAAATTTTAAAATGCTTAAATTGCCCAGAAATACTAATGGTTTCAGTTTTATCGAGATGATTGTTGTCGTTGCAATCATTTCTGTTCTTGCTACCTTAGTTATAGTTTCAGTACAAAGTGCCAGAATAAGCGCGCGCGACAGCCGCCGGGTCAGCGATATTAACGAAATCCGCAGCGCCTTGAACCTATACTATTCAAAATATAATCAATATCCAACGGCAATTACTCCGGGCCAAGCCCTTACGGTAAATTCGGTTATTTATCTTGAGTCGGTTCCTCATAATCCAACGCCATACACCGATAACGGCTGCCCCAATAAAGACTATGATTATTCCCAGACTAGCTCAGGTTTATCCTATACTCTATCTTTCTGTTTGGGTTATAAACAAGACGCCATAGCCGCAGGCAACAATCTGGCGATTCCTGAAGGAATTGTATCATTGAGCAGTCCCTCATGGGCATGTGGCGATTCAATGAGCGATCTTGACGGCAATAGCTACTCGACGGTGTTAATCGGCACGCAATGTTGGATGGCACAAAACCTTAACACCAAACAAAAACCTGATGGCACCTGTATTAACGGCGGAGCTTCACCTCCCTGCGCGGATGCTTCCGGAGCTGATGCTGCCCTGGGAAGATCATGCTACAACAACACCGAATCCAATTGCACAACGTATGGATCTCTTTACACTTGGGCAGGCATGATGAATGGTGAAACTGCAGAAGGCGCTCAGGGCATCTGTCCGAGCGGCTGGCATATTCCGTCAGATACCGAGCAGGATACTTTAGATCAATATTTAAAGGATTCAGGCCAAACCTGTAATGCAGCGCGCAATAACGTTGCCGATTGTGTCACAGCCGGAACCAAACTTCAGAGCGGCGGATCATCTGGATTCAACGGTCCTTTGGCTGGATATCGAAATGCAGACTATTCAACTTTCACTGGCCTGGGGACCTACGGAGTATTCCGATCTTCAACGGGGACCCTCGGAATTGGCGCCTGGTATCGATATCTTTATAATGGGGGCACCGGTACCGTCAGACTAAATGGATCAACAAACTTCGGACTTTCGGTACGTTGTATAAAGAGTTAACATAAGAGCATGCAAAGAAACCTAAGAGGATTTACCTTGATCGAATTGCTGTTCGTTATCGGCGCCGTTGCCGTTATTACGAGTGTGGCTGTCGTATCATTTAATAAGGCTCGCCTTAAAACGCGAGACGCGCAACGCGTGCATGACATTAAAGAGATTCGCACGGCCCTTGAACTCTATTATAACCGCTATCATATATATCCGACCGCTTTAGCACCAGGATTTGCTTTCACTGCTGACAACAACACCTATCTTGATGCGATGCCCTCTAATCCAAGTCCTCGCAATGACGGCAGCTGTTACAATGAAAACTATGTATATTCCGCATCCGCTAATAACACGAGTTACAGCTTGAAATTTTGTTTGGCAGCAGAAACGGGAGGTTTTACGTCTGGTCAAAAAGTCTGTACTGAGACCAGCTGTGATGCTTCTTACTCATATGATGCCGACGCTACGGCCCTTTTTGCGCGTTTCAGTGGCACTCCGTCCGACGCCGATAAACATTACATAAATAATCTTATTGTTTCGGGAAAAGGACATGGCTGGTGGAATAAAATGGATATATTTTATGTCTTTGCCGTCGGAACCAATGCTACTGATTCCCGTCTTAACTGGAAATCTACGAGCTATAATGCAACAGTCGGCGTGGCGCCAACCTGGACTGCCTACCAGGGAATCCAGGGAAATGGCACAACTCAATATCTAACAACTAACTACAATCCAAGTTCCAATGGAGTAAATTTTCTCAGTACTTCCCAAAGCCTGGGAGTATATTCACGTACCGATTCAGCCGGAGGCGTTGACATCGGCGCTTATAACTCCTGCGCCTCAATTGCCTCGATATTCATACAAACAAGCAGTCAAATCGCAGCCTATTTTGGAACTTGTACATCCGGAGCTCCGGTAAACCCTTCCAGCATCGGTTTTTTTGTGGGACAGCGAAGCGATGGCTCGACTCAAAAAATATATAAGAATGGGGTTTTATTGAATACCACTACGGCGGCAGGCTCAACAGTAGTTAATACTCCACTCTATATACTTGCTCGTAATCTAGGCGGACCAAACGCGTACTCTACGCATCAAATCTCCGTAGCATTTGCCGGTGGAGCGCTGACTGATACCGAAGTTTCCTATATGTCGGCAGATATCAACGAATACATGAGATCAGTCGGCACCAATGTTTATTAATAAATTGGAAATAAAAAAACACCGCCCTCCTGGGCGGTGTTTTATATATATTAACGTTTCGCTACCAACTTTTCCAAATCGTATACTTTGCCGGCTTTATCCCATTTCTTCAAAGTCTTGATGGCAGTCGTCGATAAGGTCAGCTTGATCAGACGGCCGGTTTTCGGATTCTTCACCCGTTTAACCTGAAGGTTTGGCTTAAAGGTTCGTTTCGTACGGCGATTGGAGTGGCTCTTATTACGGCCGCTGTGGGCGCGCTTTCCGGTTAAATCACCAGTTGTAGACATATCAGTA
>CAYUIC010000009.1:0-3432 GCA_964444675.1 uncultured Gammaproteobacteria bacterium
GAACCTCGATAGCCAGGACCAAAACCTGGAGTCCTACCATTAGACGATCCCCGAAAGTGAGTAGTACCTCACTAATGTATAGATTTTTTAAGTTTTTGTCAAAGTTTGCTATACTATACTCAAACATTATTACTATGAAATCATACTTAAAATATATATTAATCTGGGCGATTGTTGTTGTGGTTCTAGTCGGCGGCATCTTAGCCATCGGCGTATTTATGATGCGCTCAAGCGTCTCAGCCGACACGCTGCGCCTCGATGATCAAGAGGCAACAATCAGAGCGATTAACCGTGCGGCCCCGGCCGTAGTCAGTATCAACATCAGTGAAACCGTCGATGTCGTGCTTGAAGATCCGGCGACAGGTGGTACTAAGGTTGAAACTCAAAAAGTTCGACGCGGCGCCGGTTCCGGTTTTCTTATCTCCGCCGACGGTTTGCTGTTGACGAATAAGCATGTGGCCGAAGCCGCCACTACGAATAAGGCCGAATATAAGATTACTTTGAATTCAGGCAAGCAGTATTTCGCGCAGCTGATCGGTAAAGATCCGGTGAGCGATCTCGCCGTTTTGAAAATCTTTGATAAGAATTTGCCTTATTTGGAATTAGGCGATTCCAATGCCTTAAAAGTCGGCAGTTCAGTGATTGCTATTGGTAATGCACTCGGACGTTATGACAACAGTGCTACCAAGGGAATCGTTTCAGGCCTGGGCCGCAGCGTTGTGGCCGCCGGCAATAACGGCGAAGAAGAAACGCTTGAGAACGTTATTCAGACCGACGCACAAATCAACTTTGGAAACTCAGGCGGACCGCTCGTCAATCTTGAAGGAAAAGTCGTCGGTATTAACGTTGCTAAAGACGAAGGGGGAGAAAGTCTTGGTTTTGCAATCCCGGTCAATGAAGCTAAGCCAATCATTGGAAGCGCCAGGTCAAGCGGTCGAATTATCAGATCGCGGCTCGGCGTACGTTATCAAATTATTACTCCGGAAATCGCCGAAGAAAAAAAATTAAGTCGGTCCTCAGGCGTTCTGTTGGTACTTGGCGAAAACAGTGAAGCAGCTGTTATAACGGGCTCCCCGGCCGCTGCCGCGGATCTACGGGAAGGCGATATTATTTTTGAAGCTGACGGGAAAAAGATCGATGAACGTTTGCCTCTGCAGTCGTATATCAGTCAGTTCAGCCCCGGTAAAAAAATAGGACTTAAGATCCAGCGCGGCAAGGACGTCTTTACCCGCGTTATCACTCTTGATGAATTAAAATAATATGAAACGTTTTGACCTTATTACTATCGGCGGGGCGACCGAGGATATTACGGCGCTCGTTGATGATTTCTCAATTCTCGACAATTCTGCCGATCCCATTCGTTCAAAACTGATTGCCTTTGAATATGGCGCAAAAGTCGGTTTGAGTGATTTACATTCAAGCTTTGGCGGTGGCGCCGCTAACGCGGCGGTTACTGCAGCGCGTTTGGGCAGAAAAGTTGCGGCGCATATCTGTCTCGGACATGACAATCGCGGCGATAGAATGTTACGGAATCTATTCACTCATAAGGTTGATACCCGTTTTATTATCCGTTCCAAAGGAGAATCGGGCATGTCTTTTATTATTAAAACTTCGTCGCATGACCACATTTTGTTTACGCATCGCGGCGCTAACGACAATGTAGAAATTAATCGTAAATTAAGCGTTGCCATGCGTAAGGCTACCCGTATTTACCTCAGTTCATTATCCGGATCATGGCGTGGCATATTGAAGCAAATAGCCGAGACCAAAGCGCATATAGCTTGGAATCCGGGACGTTTGCAACTATTGGCCGGTTTTTCAGCCTTAAAGAGCTTTCTACAAGAAGTGGAAATATTGATTTTAAATAAAGATGAAGCAACCGAATTATTAATTTCAAAACCCGGCGTAAAAAAATCTTCATACTCACGCACAGATCTTTTGCGCGCATTGTCAAAAATGGGGCCAAAGATTGTTTTGATTACCGAAGGAGGAAAGGGCGCCTCACTTATTTTTCAGAATAAAGTATATGTGCAAAAATCAGTAGCCAAGAAAGTTGTTGATACAACCGGAGTGGGTGATGCCTTTGCCACAACTTTTGTGACGTACTATGACAAATACAATGACATCAGCCGAGCCCTGCGGGCCGCAGCCAAAAACGCCGCTTCGGTAGTCGGTAAACCGGGCGCTCAACAAGGCTTGAAAACAAGCGCTGAACTAGGCGTATAGTATATGCCTGAATTGCCCGAAGTAGAAACAATCGCGCGTGATTTAAATACCTATCTTAAAAATAAGACGATTGATAGAATCGAATATGTGAATCCGGGGAAAATACTGCGCACCAAGCAGTCTTTTTTTACACTCAAATTAAAAAATCAAAAAATTAAACAGGTTTTTCGTCGCGCGAAAATGGCAATCATGGAATTGCCTTCAGGTTTCGTGGTTTTTCATTTAAAGATGACTGGCCAGCTCGTGTACTCTTCCGGAAAGATTATTGTCGCCGGTGGACATCCGATTGTTTCCACGGGTTTGAGCGTACCAAATAAATTTACGCGTCTGGTCTTTCACTTTACAAACGGTGGCGCGCTTTACTTCAACGATATCAGGAAATTCGCCTGGGTTGAATTTATGAGCGCCAAGGATTTTAACGCTTATGAAGCCGGACTGGGCCATGAGCCGTTTGCGCGCAGTTTGACATTGGCCGTATTTAAAATACTTTTAGCCAGGCGATCGGGAACAAGTATTAAAGCCGCCTTGCTTGATCAAAAGCTTGTTTCAGGACTGGGTAATATTTATGTTGATGAAGTGTTATACCGCGCAAAAGTCCTTCCGTCACGCAGGGTGAAGTCTTTGCAGAAAACAGAAATAGCACGCATATATAAAGCAATTCGGGCAATTCTTGAAAAAGCAATTTTGTTTAGAGGCACGACTTTTAGCAATTATACTGATCCGGATGGACGCAAGGGTAATTTTGTCGCCCATTTGAAAGTATACGGACGTCAGGGCAAAGCTTGCCCGGTCTGTGGCACCAAGCTTATGAAAAGCCGGGTGGCGGGCCGGGGCACCCATTTTTGCCCGCATTGCCAGAAATAGAAATAGTTGTTGTTACAAAGCTTTTTTAGTATACTATAGGTGTAGCTTTCTCTATGAAATTTAGACTTTTACTTATAGTCGTGGCAATACTTGCATCAGTGATGCCTGTTTTTGCGCAGACTGAATCCGCATCTTCTGAGCCGGGATCCGGAAATAATATAGTGGTCAATTCACGTGACGCTATTGGTTTGCGCGTCGTACCGAATCCCGAGCATTACTCTCCTCTTTTGTGGTATCAAAAAAACATTCAAGTTAAAGGAGCTCCCCAGTCTTTAATTGTTGACGGTTATGAAGCCGTGCGTGACGGGCGCAGTGTCTATGTAAACGCCGCAAAACTTGTGA
>CAYUIC010000009.1:3442-11221 GCA_964444675.1 uncultured Gammaproteobacteria bacterium
GTTAACCAATGCGGTCAGAATCCAAATAATGAAACTCGCTTGCCCGAATTATTTATGGCAACCGCCTGGGCGGCGAATACCTGCGATACTTCAACTACGCCTGAACTCTATACGAATATCTATATCATTTCGTATAACCAAGATCCGGAAAATGCGACGACTGATATTTTCGGTCAATTATTGCAATACTGGAAATTTAATATCGAAGTAAAAAATTGCAGTCAGACAGTTACACAAGCCTGCACTGATACCCGCGAATGTCCGGGAGGGGAGATCTGCCAACAAACCGGCTCATGCAGCAACAATGCCGAAAAGTCATGCGTTATTGATTCTGACTGTAGCGAAGGTGGTTTTTGCAACAGTAAAAAATCAACAGTCGTTCGAGACACGCGGCGTTTATCGGATTTGCGTGTTATGAAGGATAAGCTCGAAGAATATAACAGAGTTACTCGTCGTTACCCAAGTTTGGAAAATGGAACTTATTTGACGAATCGCAGTGTTTCAACCTGGCCAAGTTGGTCGGGAACATTTAGGTCAACCCTCGGCTCTAATATTCCCGTAGATCAAATTAATAAAATGGGAACTTGCCCGGCCGGCTTTGAACCAAGCACTTGCTGGAATGATACCTTAAAACAGTTTGCGGGAACTCCTGATCCGCTGACAATGCCTGCCGGTAGCAAAGTTTATTATTATCAATACAAGCCGGCTGACAACAGTTATAAATTCTGCAGTATTATAGAATCAGGATATGTCCAGGCTAAAGTCCCCGGAACGCCATATTGTCAATCCGGACGAAACTGTGTGCGCAGTTGTAGTGGTAAGAATTGCGGCTCGGACGGCTGCGGCGGAAGTTGTGGAACCTGCCCGAACGGTTCAACTTGTCAAAGCGGACGCTGCAGGACAAACAGCGGAATACAAAACCAGAATTAAAAAAAGACTCTCAGTCGAGAGTCTTTTTTAAAACTTAGTATATATAATGTATAACCAGAGCGACGATAAAGCCGATAAGCGACCCGACGATGAGCTGCTTGGGAGTATGTCCAACACGTTCTTTTAACAAGGGATATGAATCGTCAATGTATGCGTCATCACCTAAATCTTCAACCAATTCATTGAGTACTTTTCCCTGTCGTCCAATATACTGCCTGATGCCGGCTGCGTCGCGCAATGACAGAAGCGCGACAAGTACGGCAACAGCAAAGGGAGCTGAATCAATACCGAGCCGTAGTCCAATGATAGTGGCTAAGGATACGGTAACCGCCGCATGACTTGAGGGCATGCCTGAATAAGCCACTAGATTTCTCAGAGTAATTTTCAGTTTATTTTTGGGAACAAAAAATTTGCTAACTTGAGCAATAATAACCGCGAAAAAGGGGACAATCAAATAGATGTAAGACATATGTTATACTGATAGTATACTAGAGCTCAGATAAAAGACAAGTTGATTATGAAAAAAATAGTATTACTTATTTCCTTAGCCGCTCTATGCCTGATTTGGTATCAGTCACGTTTGTCATCTCATTCTGATAATAATGAAGTAGCGACCGTTACGATTGTTAAGGGTGAAAGTACGGCAGACTTGGCCAAAGCTTTGGATAAAGAAAAACTTATTTCTTCAAGCCTCGCTTTTAAAATATATTTTTATATACATCGATCGCAGTTGATTAAGGCAGGGGAATATAGCATTGATCCAAAGACAAAGACACGCGATTTGATTAAACAGTTTGTCGAGGGAAAAGTCACTGACAGAGAAGTTTCGGTTTTGATTCGCGAGGGATTGAGCGTAAAAGAAATAAATGAATACTTAAAAAAAGAAGGCTTTATGAAAGATGATAGTTTCTTAAATAAAGCCAAGCAGTATGAAGGGTATTTATTTCCTGATACCTATCGGATGTTTAAGGATTTTACAGCAGATGACTTGATTGCCAAAATGCGAGCTAATTTTGAAAAGAAATTAACACCTGAATTACGAGAGGCAATGGATCAGTCCGGACACAAGGGAGAAGAGATCATAATCATGGCTTCTATATTAGAGAAAGAAGTGCGGACCGAGGAAGAAATGAAGATTGTCTCCGGCTTATTTTGGGACCGAATGAAAGTTGGTCAAGCTTTGCAATCCTGTGCCACGCTCGCCTTTATTCTTGGCGTTAATAAAGCTCAGTATAGTTACGAAGATACGCAAATCGATTCGCCGTATAATACCTATCAGCATCCGGGTCTTCCGCCCGGACCGGTTTCAAATCCCGGGCTAAAAGCGATTAAAGCTGCAATTTATCCGACTAAAACCGATTATAATTATTTCTTGTCTCGTCCTGATACCGGCGAAACAATCTTTTCCGTTACCCTTGAAGAACATAACGCTGCCAAAGCTAAGTATTTGAAATAAAAAAAGCCAATAAAAAAGGGGTCTTGACAAATGTTAGACTATGTGATATTCTTGCTATCAAGAATAAATTGACTGGGAGATGTTTGCAAGTCCCAGAAGAGGTATTATTCTGTCTCCCCCTAAAATAACGGGGGACACAAAAAACAAGTTCTTGTCGAGGCCGATCTTTATTATACCTGTCTTATTTTAGACAGGTATTTTTTATTGGCAAATTTTAGATATGTCGATAGGATACTCTTGCCCTAGACTGCAGGCAAACAGTAAGTCCTGCCGAGACATATTTTTATAACTACTTGACAAGAATTAAGATTTGTGATAAATTGGGTTTCATACCCGATAATGAGGTATGTAAAAAATCTCCGTCGACAATGACGGCCAATGAATATCTCAAATAATTATGATACTGTTCGATCGGTTGGAGGGACAGTTGGTGCAAAGAGACACCGAATTTGAGATAAGTTTCACAAAGCCCACATGGGTAGAATGCCACCAAAATTGGTGGCAACACTTCGACCAAATATTAAGCTGCGTATTTGCTACAGAGAAAAAGCGTACGCAGCTTTTTCCTTTCTTGACACTTAAGGAACTATTTGATAGTATCTAAGTGTCCTAGACAGCAGGCAAACACTAAGTCCTGCCGAGACATATTTATATAGCTTTGTTGCTATTTGAATCTGGGACTGTAAAGGTCGTAGATTTTTTGTTTTATAACGGAAAATCAATAATATATTTTACTGTATGCCAAAAACAAAGCAGAAAAAACAGGAAATCAGCCGCGATATTGCCGAACGCTTGAAAAAAGCCAAGTCAGTCGTCTTTACGAGTTTCAACGCTTTGACCGTTAAGGAAAACGAAACTTTGCGTGTCGAGCTTGGAAAAGAAGACAGCGAATACTACGCTGCGAAGAAGACCTTGTTGGCCCGTACCTTAAACGATGCCAAAATCGAGGTTGACGCTCGCGAATTTGACGGACAAGTCGCTGTGACTTTCGGTTATGCCGATGAAGTCGCTCCGGCCAAGGTCCTTGCCAAATTTGTCAAAGACACTGACGGACGCATTTCATTTTTGGGAGGAATTTTAGACGGGAAGTTTATTGATGCCGCTGGTATCAAACAATTTGCCTCACTGCCTTCGAAAGAAGAACTCTATGCCAAGTTGGTTGGTTCAATCAACGCTCCGGTTTCCGGTTTTGTCAATGTGCTCGCCGGCAATCTCCGTTCATTTATGAACGTCTTGTCAGCCATTAAAGATACTAAATAATTTAAAACGTATGTCAGAAGAAAAAAAAGAAGTGACCGTTCCTGAAAAGTTCAAGTCACTTGTCGAATCAATTGAAAAGATGTCTGTTCTTGACTTAGCCGAATTGGTTAAGATTTTAGAAGAGAAGTTTGGTGTTTCCGCCGCCGCTCCTGCCATGATGATGGCTTCAGCCGGTGCCGCCGCTCCTGCTGCTGAAGAAAAAGACAGTTTTGATGTCGAAATTACAGAAGCTGGTGCTAATAAAATCGCCGTTATTAAAGCTTTGCGTGAAGTAGTGTCAGAACTCGGTTTGGCTGATGCCAAAGCCGTCGTTGACGCCGCTCCGAAAGTTGTTAAAGAAGGCGTAAAGAAAGAAGATGCCGAAGCTATCAAGAAGAAGCTTGAAGAAGCCGGCGCCAAGGTTACCTTGAAATAAATAATCTTGTATAAAAAAGAGACCCCGTACGGGGTCTCTTTTTATTTCTAGTTATTCTTCAAAATGTTTGGCTTCGGTTGTATAAATCGATTTGCCATTGAGGAAATAGACTAAGCGGTGTTTTTGATCGACTACGGCGTCTCTCAAATCATTGAGGTTGTCTCCGGCATACTGCGCGATGTAGGTTCCGGTTTTGTTATAGACAAGTAAGCGATTATGTTTTGATTCAAGAATATACAGGTAATTAAGATCAGGTGAAACGGAAACTTTGGTCGGTGATTCGAGGCTTGGAGAAACCGGATCAAGGCTAAGAGCTTCGCGTTTTCCGCCGGATAGTTTCGTAACAGTGTTGTTTTCAATCAAGTAAATGCGCCCGTCAATCGCCAAGGAAGTAATGGTGCCGAGAGGTGAATTGTCTTTATACCAATCCATGCGACTGGTAAAGCTGTTGTTATTCTTATCCAGATTAAAACGATTGATCATCCCGTTTCCGGCCGAGTATAGGCGGTTGTTGTAAATTGCCGCCGCTTCCATCGGATTAGTTGGATTATCAATTGATAGGTTGCTGAATATATTAGCTTCATTTTGGTACGAAAGCACTGATTTTTTTCCGATTATATATTGATTGGGCGTATCAACGCTCGCGCCCACAATCGTTTCCGTCGGGAAGCTTTCGCTCTGGGCCGGTTCGGAGAGTCCGCCGTCGGCGCTGATTTTACGTATTGATTTTGCCGGAATGGATACAGCGTACACAGATCCGTCGTCGCTCAAGAGGAATTGAGTTTCATCAGTAAGCTCAAGGAGGGGAGCGCCGGAACTCACACGGAAGATATTGTAGATGCTGTCTAATTTTTTTTCATAACGGGACTTGAATTCGGCTTGACGGGTTTTATCCTCATCACTGCGTGTTGGGAACTGGGCAACCAAAGCGCTCATTTCATCAAGCAGTTGCTTAGCACCTTCACGGTTATTATAGAGCAGAGTCGCTTCAAGTTGGTTTTCTTTCTGTGTGAATTGCTCGGTTAAAGCGGCAATCTGCTGTCGGGCCTCGGCTCGACGCGAACTGATACCGGTATATACGACGCTGCCGAGAAAAGCCACGATGCAAATTCCTATGACAACCAACAAAGTCTTTCTCTTTTTATCGAGCGCATTGAAACGATTAATTGCGCTGATTCCGCTTTGTGCAGTCTGCAAGGATTTGTGTTTGATTTCGGAAAGCGCGTTTCTGCGAGCCTGCGGGCTCGATACCAAATGAGCCGCCTGGATAACTCCTTTCCAAATCATCATAAAGAGCGCAGAAAGGAATGCGGCTGTGCCTTGGCCAACCGTGGCAATTTTCCTTTTAAGGCTTAAGCGTTCGCCGGCAATATTAAGTTGACGCGCCTTATCGTTGGCAAAGCTCTTAATATTTTTTGAGACGGGACGAAGTTTCAAGAGCCACTTCTTGATATTGACCATTCCGGAAGGGCTTAAAAGCTGTTCGGTTTTTTCTTGGGTCAGGTTGAGTTGATTGACGGATGAACGACCCATGCCCACCGGCATTGTTCCCGGCAAACCAAAGGTCGCGGCAGGCGCGGCAAAAGCATCTTTTTCTCCTGTAGTATTTTTTATAATTAATCCGAAGAAGGGGACAAAGGCATTTGTTTGTTCGAGCATGTTCTTCACCTGCTCGGCTGCGCCGGACGGTGGCAATGTTGTGATGATATCGGTCAGTTGCTTTTTTGTCAGGTATTCAAAAAGCGCTTCGTTGGCAAAGAAGAAATAGCCATGAGCCGGTAAAGCTCCGGCAACGATATTGGTAAAGAAGGTATTACCTTGGGGGATTTCCTGAGTCGGATTATTGGTTTTTTCCGTGATGTCCACCAGGCTGTAATCGGCGAGCATTTCGCCTTTTTTATTTTTGGGTCTATATAAAAGAATGGCCTTGCCTTGGCCCAATTGGCTGAAGAACAATTTGTTCCCATGAATCAAGCCCACGGTGGCGTGGAGGTCACTTGAAGAAATTCTGATCTTTTCTTGTTCTATAATTTCCGCGAGGTTGCGGTTGAGCTTGGCTACTGCGGCTTCAAAAACGGTTTCGGGTTTAATGATCCCCATTCGTTCCCTCATGAGGAAAATTTCACTTTCGTAATACTGGCGATACGCGTCGGCTATGATAAAGTCCGCCAAGCGTATGTCTTCGGGTCGTTCAACTTCAATCTCAAGCAAAACGAAAAGCCGGCCGGCGAGAAGTTCTTCCTCGGCCGACGGCTGGCTGACAAACACCCGGCTTGATACATTTAATTTTTGACGCGGGTTCACGGTAAGAGGCGCCACTTTGTAGCTCATAGGCAGGTTCTCTATTTGACTAGAGTATAATAGTAGTATACGATGAAAGTCGTTAAAAATCAACAAAATCGCGGATTTCCGCCAGTACTATGTTAGCAAAACTTTTTGGCTCGGTCGCGCGCGTAAAAATTTTAAAATTATGCCTTCTAAATCCGGATAACGCTTATTATATCCGGCAGGTTTCACGTCACCTTAATTTGCAATTGAATGCCGTGCGGCGTGAACTTGAAAATCTGGAAACCATGGGATTACTGACAACTCATCAGGGCAATGATGAAGATCATGAAGACGGGGGACGAACTGATCGCAAATTCTATCAAGCCAATAAAGATTTCGTGCTTTTTAATGAAATCCGTGAGCTGATTATCAAAGGTCAAATCTTGTCCGAAAAAGATTTCACTGAAAAATTGAGAAAATTGGGACAAATTAAATTATTGGTCCTTTCCGGATTGTTCTTAAATGACAAACAATCACCGGTTGATATGCTTATAGTAGGGGAGTTCAATAAAGATAAAGTCGCCAAGCTAATTAAAGAATTGGAAGACGAATTGGTCAACGAAGTAAATTATGCGGTTTTAACTGAGGAAGAATTTCGTTATCGCCAACAGATGACCGATGTATTCTTATATGCCCTACTCGAAAGCAAGAAGATTATCATTATTGATGAGCGGGGTTACTTAAAAATGAGTTAATTGTTCATTTAATAAGAAAGGAGGTTTCAAGATGGCAAAGCTAAGAGCAAAGCTTTATATGCTACTGATTGCCGCAATGTTTACTGGCGCAGCTTTTTTAGTGGGCTAAGAAAACAATGCTTGATTAGATTGGGCCCTATATTATATGTATAGGGCTTTTTTTGTAATCTTTCTTCAGTTTTAGCGTTTTTTAAATAGTGTAAAAGTCCTTGTTTTTAGGTAATATTGACATATTTTTGAATACATGCTATAGTATGAGCCATATTTAAACAAACCAATCCTTTATGGAATTTAACGACTTTATTAACTTGGTCGCGCGTAAGCGTAAAACCGTGTATGGCATCATCGCCCTCTTTATATTATTGGGGGTCGGTGTGATTGCCGTACAGCGTTTTAAGTATAGTTCGAAATCTCAGCTTTTGGTTGTTCAAGAGTATAACCGTAGCGTTGACGCCTATACCGCATCAAAATCAAACGAATATCTTTCAAGCGTTTTGGCAAACGTTGTTACCTCGAACTCTTTCTTTACAAAAGTAATGGAGTCGGGATTTTCAATCAATCAAGGTTACTTTGGTGACAATACCAAAGATCAGATGAGGGAATGGGATCGCACTGTTACTGCAAAGAGTATTAACGACTCGGGAATCATCGCGATTACCGTGTATCACCCGAACCGTAACCAAGCGGAACAGATT
>CAYUIC010000009.1:11231-17837 GCA_964444675.1 uncultured Gammaproteobacteria bacterium
GGTTCAGGCGATGCTGTTAAGGTTCGCTTGATTGACCAACCGATCAGTTCAACCTGGCCGGTGCGTCCGAATGTTTTTTTGATTATCAGTATTGCGGTGCTGCTCGGTTTCTTAACCAGCTTGGTCTACCTTTATTTGATTCCGCAAAACATGATTCAGCCCCCTCACAGCTATGGCCAGAAGGCAACTTTGAAATCTGCTCCGGCTTCGCCTAATTTTCATGCAGCTCAGCGAGAAGATCAGTATCCAGATATGATTGGCGAAGGCGGCTATCTTGAAGAGGCAAAACCACTAACCGTTGAAGAGATTGCGCGACAGGGAAGCATGCGAAATATCCTTAAATAACTTTAAGACACAACACTGCCCTGAAGCTTGACAATAGTTAAGCTTCATGGTAGGATTATGGATTAAAGAAATCCAGAAAGTATATTGAAAAATAAATTAAAAACCAATAAATAAATCATTTGCGAAAGCGAGTGAAAGGAGATAATAATGAAGAGAATAACATATATTCTTGTAGTTTTATTTGTATCTTTGGCAATCAGCCGTGTATCTGCGCAATCCAGCTCGGATGTGGAAAATTTCCGCAAGCAGAAAAACGGCGAGAAGAAAACCGAAGAAACGCAGAAGGAAGAGAAAGAGCAGCCAAAGCAGGAGTATCAAAAGCCCGACGTTTATTATGAAAATAATAACCCGGCGCCGCAGTATAACTCACAAACACCTAAATTTACTCTCACCAAGAAAAAAGTGTTCCTGCAGAGAAAGAATAACTATGACGCTATTATAGGTCTTAGCACTTTCAACACAGGGCACTCATTAACAGGCGGAGGAGAGTACGTTTGGCTTGAGGGCAAAGGGAATATCTTGGATCCAAGAAAAAAAGACGGGACCTTGATGATTGGAGCTGTCGGATATTATGGCAATTATTCTGGGAGATTTGAAAATGACGAAGTCGGTCAGTACAATTCTATTGTGACTGATTTCGGATTTGGAGGAATCGTTAACAGAAATAATGTAACTGCCGATATGAATTCTTGGACTTTCAGCTTGTTGGCAATACATTCAAAGATAAGAGGACAATCTGGCCCCTATAACAGGGAACAGATTAATAATGATTTCCTCGCCAATCTTTGTATTACGCCTTCGGCAAAGGACCAGGATGCAACATTCCTGGTAAAAACCGAAATTTCAGGATATTATCGCGGCAACATTACGCACAATGTCAGCTCACGATATGATACCACCAAAATTAAGGGCGACCACATGGTCGACACCAGAGCTTGGGGTATACTTGGAACCGCTGTTGTGCTTAAGCAAAATTTGGGAGGATTCTTAATTCTTTCAAAGAAATTTGACCTTGAGATTCCGTTGTCGGTCGGCTATGACTATCAACTTGAAAATCAGTTGAAGCGGTTGGTGTTGGCAGCTGGTGCCTGGATTAACTATCAAGGCAACCAGTTCGTACAGTTAAACTTGAAAGCATTCATGGAATTGAATTCAGATTCTTTGGATAACGTGCTTGCCTTTCTTGAGGCAAAGTTCAATGTGCTCTCTTTCCTTAACAGATTTTAACACGATTATAAAAAAGTAACATAATAAAAAAAACTAAACGAGGTATTAAAAAAATGGAACCAATCACACCAGTCATTCAAAAAAAGACTCCCTGGGGAGCAATTTTAGGAATAGGTATTCCAATTTTCTTTGTCTGCTGCTTTTTCGCATTGATTATCGGCGGCGTTTTAGGCAGGGTACTGTTTCCCAAAGTAGTAGTTATTGAAAAGGTAATTTCGCAGAAAGATCCTTATAAATATGACAAGGACACAAAGAACGAAACAACTCCGAAAAATGATCAGCAGGATTTCTCAAAGAAAAATGAATCTGCAGGTTTAAGCGGCTACATGATCCAAAATCCAAAAACTCAGGCACTGCTTCCTATACCAACAGAAATGTCAGGAAATTTTGGAATCTGCTGGATGAACGGCAAGTTACGCATGTTTATCAAGTCAGATATACTGGACGATTACAAAAAGAACGGTATAACTCAAAAGATGCGGGGAACACCAACCGGATGGAAAAACGTTGATATCACAATCGAAAGTGAATATTCATACGTTGAAGGAACATTCACCACGGACGCTCAGGAAGATGGTTCAATGTCAGTGGTATTCTGCATTGAATCCTGGCCGAAAGATGGTCATTTGCCTCACTTACTGATAAACGACGGCTATACAAGCCCGTATTTTGTTGGAAATGATCATGTTGGATATAACTTTGTTTATCCAATTGTGGAAGTTAAACCAAGCTAACACTTCATACAGGTAAATATTTGTACATTGAAAGAGGGCGTTGTTGAATAAACAACGCCTTTTTCACACCCAAAACGTTGGTAGTGACACTGACTATCGAATATACTATAATAACCTTATTATAAAAGGGGAATATTCTAAAATTAACCCTATAGAAACGATAACGTATGTTAACTGACCAAACCCAAAAATTATTGACTTGTCCTGTCTGTCAAAAAGATATTGAGCTTATTAATCAAGGAAAAGAATATCGGTGTGTCAACACCACATGCGCAACGGTGTTTCCACTTATTGATGGAATTCCGTGTTTGATAAATGAAAATTCCAGCATTTTTTCAATTGATGGTTTTCTCCAACACAAAGACACAACTTTTAAACTTAAAGAAAATAAAGTTAAGTTATTAATACAAAAAATACTACCAAGTATTAGCACCAATATAAAGGCTGAAAAAAACTATAGAAAATTTGCAAAGGCCCTACTTAAGAACTCAGCTAAACCTAAAGTTTTGGTAATTGGTGGCAGTATTTTAGGACAAGGAATAGAATCCTTGCTTTCTTTTTCGGCCATAGAAATAATTGAAACTGATGTTTCATTTGGACCGCGCACAACCATTCTTTGTGATTCTCATGATCTGCCTTTTAAAAATGAATCTTTTGACGGCGTAATTATGCAAGCAGTTTTAGAACACGTGGTTGATCCATATCGCTGCGTTGAAGAAGCCCACCGCATATTAAAAAAAGGCGGTTTAGTGTACGCCGAAACTCCTTTTATGCAACAGGTGCACGCCAGAGAATATGATTTTACCCGCTTTACCCATTTGGGACATCGACGTTTATTTAGAGCGTTTGAGGAAATTGAGAGCGGAGCTGTTTGCGGACCGGGAATGGCCTTGGCCTGGTCCTATCAATACTTTCTTCTAAGTTTTGCGAAATCAAAATTTATCAGAAAAATAATAATGGCATTTTCCAGATTGACATCTTTTTACTTAAAATATTTTGATTACTTCTTAATCAATAAAAAGGGCACGCTCGATGCTGCTTCTGGATACTACTTTATGGGCCGAAAAAACGACCTCATTCTTTCTGATAAAGCCTTGGTAAAGTCATATAAAGGCGCATTTTAGGCCACTAAATGGTCTATTGACAAGATGCAGCTTATCTGATATATTACTATATTAACAACTAACATATTTCTTAATTTAATACACGAGGGATTAAAATGCTTAAACAAATTGTTGTAGCTTTGTTCTTTTTCACATTATGTGTCTCCGCTCAGGCTCAGACAAGCTGGGTGGTAGCTGACGGATCTTCTTACCAGTTCAACCCAGGCTGGATTGGCGATTATTTTTCACTTAAAGAAGTTGTTAAAGTGGAAGTAAATGGTACTGGAACCAACTGGGTTTGGCAGGAGATGACATTGCAGGGTGATATGTATACCTATGCATGCAGTAAAGGCTATTCTCTTAAAAAGAATGAATACTGCATCAGGGTTACAACTACTTCTGAAGTGCAATGCTTTCCGGAATACGTGCGCGTATATAACGAAGATCATCCGCAGAATCTGGACCCCAGGCTGCTGCCCGGATCTTACAAGATGAATGAGGCAAAAAATGGAAGCAATTTCACCTCATCAATAATCTTTTAGCAGAGCGCAGAACAGGACATCATTTTATGAAGGGAGCCCAAAAGCTCCCTTTTATAATATTGATTTTTATGCGTTTTTATAGTGTAATTAAGATATGAAAGACTCTCGGTCTATTAAGAGCCAAATTATATTATTGGTTATCGGGGCGGGCGCTATGGCGGCCGTTATATTAAGTTTAGTTAGCACCTGGCCCCAACAAACGATTGTGGCTTTAGTGATGACCGCTTTGGTATTTCTGGCGGTTTTTAAGCCTGTATGGTCGCTTTATTTAATGGCTTTTTGCTTGCCAATTATTAATTGGAGTTTTGCTTTTGACGGTTTATTAATTCCTTTCATTGATCTGGTTGCTTTGTTAAGTTTGGTCGGTTTTGCGGCTCGCCAGATTTTTATTTATCTTTTTGAACGCACACAATTTTCCTTAAGCTGGCCTTTTCTAGGCAGCTTTTTATTGTTTTTCGCCGCGGTGTTAATTTCTGGAATTTTTTCCGAAGATCCGCTCGGCAGCATCTGGTATGGCGTTCGTTGGATTTTATTTTTTTATGCCGCTTATCTATGGATGCCTTTTAATTTGATTAAAGACAAGAAAATTTTAAAGCGCGTGCTTGTCTGTTTACTTATGTCAGGACTGATGGTTTCTTTTATCGGATTAAATGCACTCGTGACGGAGAATTTTCAAAACGATTTTGTGCGCATTAAACCCTCAGCAATTTTCGGTACCTATCCTCTTGGCGAAAACCAGAATTTAATTGCAGAATTTTTAGTGATTCTGGTGTTTTTAGCCATAGCTTTAAAACAATATACTACAAGCGAACAAATCAAGAAGTGGCTGAATGTTATAGCTTTATTTTTTGCCACTTTGACTATCGGCACTTTTTCACGCGCCGGTTGGATTGCTTTGTATCTGCAGGCTGTGGTGTATCTTGTGTACCATCGTAAAGAACTGATTAAGCGATATTTTTTGCCGATTATTATTATAGTTATGATTGCCGTACCGCTTACTCTATACATGCTCCAGTTCCAGACTGAAATAAATGCCAGTTCAACCGCTAGCCGACTCTTATTATCAAAAATTGCTTTGCAAAATTTTGTGGAGCACCCGATTGTCGGCAGTGGCAGCGGTTCGTATCTTAACTTAGTTGGTGATAATATTCGGTTTCGCGCACAATACGGTGAGCCGCTTGATTCACATGGTTTATGGCAGAAAATATTAGCTGAAAACGGATTGCTCGGAATGATAACGTTCATAGGTTTTGCCTTCCTAATTTTCAAGCGTTTATTTCAAGGCATTGCCAAATACCCGGCGGCAAAAAACATCCTTATACCGATTGTCTTGGCTGTCAGCGGTGGTTTTGTTTTTCAATTTTTCAATACATCATATTATAAAGGCAAGATGTGGTTTCCGATTGCGCTTGCTTTAGCCGCAGTTAGTCTTGCTTCACGTTCAAAACTCACACATGAAAAAGCCAAATAAAATTTTACATATCATACCGGCCCTGGGCATGGGCGGCGCCGAACGCGTCGTGGTTGATATTTGTTTGGGAATCAATCGAGACGAATTTGAATCGGTAGTTTTAAGTTTTGTAGACGGGGGATATTGGAAAGAGATACTTGAAAAGAATCAAATCAGAGTTATAGAGTTGAAAAAAAAGTCTAAATTTGATCTTAAGAATTTTTTGATGATCAAAAAGATTATTAAGCAAGAAGCGCCTGATATTATCCATACTCATTTAGGCGGCGACTTATACGGACGTTTGGCGGCTCGCTTGCTCGGTTACAGGAATATTATTTCTACGGAACATAACGTCAATCCGGACGAGGGATTTTTTATGAATTTTCTTAAGAAGGTTACGAGCGCTTGGGCGGCACAGGTTATTGCTGTTTCAGAAGCTGTGGCGCGGGATACTGCTAAACGTTACTCAATTTCTAAAGAAAAGATTGTGGTGATTTATAACGGAATTAGTATGGAGAATTTTATCCCCAAAGAAAGCGTTTCATCAAGCACCGTAATACAAATCGGATCAGCCGGCAGATTAACTGAACAAAAGGGTTTTGTTGTTCTGTTACATGCGCTTGCCGAATTAAAAGATTTGAATTTCTATTGCACTATTGTAGGAGAAGGAATTAAGCGCGCTGAGCTTGAAGCTCATATCCGCAGTCTTGGCTTAAGTGAACGAGTTTCATTGCCGGGAGTCCGGGCTGACATGCCTCAATTTTTACATAGTCTTGATATATTTGTGTTGCCGTCATTATGGGAGGGCTTAGGTATCGCCGTGTTGGAAGCGGGCGCCTCATCATTGCCGGTAGCGGCTTCTAATGTTGATGGCATTCGCGAAATTATCACTGATCAGAAAGACGGACTGCTGTTTGAAGCCGGCGACGCCCACGCGTTGGCGAAGATAGTACGTCAACTTATAAATGATCCGAACCTGCGGCAGAGTTTAGGCAAGGCTTTACGACAGAAAGTCGGCGAACATTTTTCTGTGACAACAATGGTAGGGGAATATCGCAAAGCGTATATGGAACTTTTAAAATAAGTATGAAGATTCTTCAGGTAAACAAATATCATTATGTCAGAGGCGGCGCTGAGCGTTACTGCCTTGATTTAAGTCAGATGCTTGAAAATGTGCAGGGGGATGTTGATAAAAGAGAGGGTTC
>CAYUIC010000009.1:17847-18322 GCA_964444675.1 uncultured Gammaproteobacteria bacterium
TTGAAAAAGCCGGACATGAGGTCGCGTTTTTCAGTATGGCTCACCCTAAGAATCTTCCCTCAGCTTGGTCAAAGTATTTTGTTTCCCGCATCAGCTTCAGCGAACCGCGCTTGCGTGATTATCTAATAGCGCCTTTGCGAATTTTATATAGCTTTGAAGCCAAACGTAAGTTTAAGAAGCTATTGCGTGATTTTAAGCCGGATATTATCCATGTCCATAATATCTACAATCAGATTTCTCCTTCAATATTGCCAGTCGCAAAGAAAGTGGGCATTCCGGTAATTATGCATTTACATGATTACAGTTTGGTATCGCCCGATCATCAATTGTTTTGTCGCGGTAAAATTTATACCCGTGCGTTGGGCGGACATTATCTGCGATGCGCAATAGACCGTTGTCACAAGAATTCTTTTTCAAAAAGTTTACTGGCAGCTCTGGCCATGATATTGCATCACAAGATCTTAAAGATTTATGA
>CAYUIC010000009.1:18332-27473 GCA_964444675.1 uncultured Gammaproteobacteria bacterium
AGCGTGCGCGCCATGGTGGTCTGCGGACACTCACGATGTGCGGCCGAAGACACGGCCTCCCCTGGCAAGATCGGTCGTCTGCTGCGGCGCACCGGCGGTGTCGTCGAGCGAGTCGCTCACCAGCAATCACTGCAGCGGCTGGCGCGAGACCTGTTCGCCGAGCGAATTTATGAAATCCATCTGTGTACGCGCCGGCTTTCCCGAAGAGAAAATTATCTCGATTCCTAATTTTGTTTCGAGCGGTTTTATTTCGCAGACATCCTCGGCTAAGCTTGGCGATTATATATTATTCTACGGCCGTTTGTCCGAAGAAAAGGGGCTTGATTGCCTCATTCGGGCTATGGTAGATGTTACAGCGCCATATACGTTAAAAATTGTCGGAGAAGGTCCGTATGCCGAACATTGTAGCGGGCTTATAAGGGATTTGAAATTAGAATCAAAAATAGAAATGATTCCGGCAATGCAGGGCGCTGCTTTACGAACAATGATTGCCGAAGCCACTGCTTTAATGCTTCCGTCAATTTGGTATGAAAATATGTCATTGACTTTGCTTGAATCAATCGGCATGGGTAAGGTGGTAATCGGTTCGCGGATTGGTGGCATTCCCGAAGTACTGAAAGACAAAGTTAACGGATTTTTATGCGAAGCAAACAATTCAACCGATTGGAGTAAGGCGATAAATAATTTGGCTAACGCGAATCTTAAAACAATGTCAGAAGCGGCAGCAAAAACCGCCGAAGGTTTTGCTCCAGATTTACATCTTAAGAAAATTATTTCAGTGTATGAACGTTATGTCTCGTAATATTATTTTATTATTTCTATTATTCTTTTTAGCTGTACCAAGTCTGACGCAGGCTAAGGACACGTATCCACGTTTGGCAAATATTTATTTAGAATATTTTGAATTGGTCAGTCCGGACGAATATGAACAATTAAAAAAATGGGATTTGTTGGTTTTACCCAACGAAACCAGCTTGCGCCATGCAGATTTTTTAAGGCGCTATAAAAATGAAAATAAAGGCATAGCTTTGGCATACACCTATCCGGGCATGTCATTGAATTTACCTCATACTTTGTATAGTAAAATAGAACAAGAAAATTTGTGGCTCAGGGACAAAGATGGTAACAAAATGCAAATGTGGCCGGGCTTGTATGCGGTCAATTTGACCAGTTCGCGTTGGCAACAAATTAATCTTGATTTTATTCAGGATAAAATGAACGAAGGAGAGTGGAGCGGTATTATGTATGATACGGTTGATGCTACAATTGATCGTTACAGCCGTAACGGGATTGATATTAACAGTGACGGACGAACTGATGATTCGGCAACGGTTAATAGCGCTTGGCAACGTTCAATGGCTGAACTGTTTAAAAAAACGCGCAATGGTCCTCTGCGGAACAAGATTATGATTATGAACGGCAATTCAGTGGCCTCGTACCAGCCGGATATGAACGGCCGCGTTTTTGAAACCTTCCCGACACCTTGGGAAGGCAACGGAACATGGCAGGCAACGATGTATCAATACTTACGGCGTTTACCGCCATTAAATAAGGCGCCGCAAGTTTTTGTTATCAATAGCAATACTAATAATACCGGCGCCCAAAACGATTATCGTAAGATGCGTTTTGGTCTGACGAGCACGTTGCTCGGCGATGGTTATTTTTCTTTTGACTATGGTGACCAAGCTCATCAACAATTGTGGTGGTATGATGAATATGACGTTGCGCTTGGTCGCGCTGAATCCTCGTTTTATAATCTTTTAAATAACAACAGTGATTATGTTGAAGCCGGACTCTGGCGCCGTGATTTTGAAAATGGCATATCGATTGTCAATTCAACCGCCAAGCCGCAGCTGTATATTTTTAAACGTGAGCAATTCGAGAAAATCAAAGGGACTCAAGATCGAAACATGAACGACGGATCAAAAGTGAACTATGTCCGATTGAATCCGAATGACGGGATAATCATGCGCAAAGTAAAACAAGATATTGTGGGTTCGCCGTTTTTCAACGGAAACTTCGTGCGTGTCTTTAACCCGAGCGGCAATCAGGTCCGCAACGGATTTTTTGCCTACCGTGCCGATGTACCACCAAACGCGGAAGTGCTTTACGATGACTTGAATAATGACGGAGCGCGCGACCGTATCAGCGAACAGAATGGTTACCTGACAGTGACTCGTTCAGGCAAGGGCCAAGTTCGCATCACGCCTTTCGGTGCGAGCTTTAAAGGCAAGTTATCATTTGCCGCATATGATTTTAACAAAGACGGCAACAAAGAGATTGCTGTCGCACCGGCTTCAGGCGGAGGTCCCAATGTAAAAGTTTATGGATCGGATGGAAAACTCTTAAGCGGCGGATTCTTCGTATTTGATAAGAATTTCCGCGGAGGAGTCTCAGTCTCAATTGGCGACCTTAATAATGACGGCAGCGCCGAAATAGTGGTGGCTCCGGGAAAAGGTTTGCCACCGACCATTAAACTATTCAGTGAAAAAGGCAAACTGCTCGGATCATTTCTCGCCTATGATAAGAACTTCCGGGGCGGAGTCAATATCGCCGTGGGAGATGCTGATAATGACGGCAAACAAGATCTGCTGACCGGTCCGATGAGCGGCGGTCCGCATGTTCGAGTCTTTGATTATGCCGGGCGTCTGAAGCTGCAGTTCATGGCTTTTGATGCGTCGTCAAACAGCGGTGTCAGCGTTATGGTGGCAGACACAGACGGGGATTTGAAGAATGAAATATTGGCCGGAACCTCTAATTTCTAATATCACTTAACTTTGCTACAATATAGTCATACGCTTATGCCTCGAAAAAACACTGCTGTCGCCGAGTCGCCAGCCATCCAAAAAAACGTCGTTATCCAAAAATTGAATCTGCTTATTCAGATTTTGAAAAATAGACATGTCCGCCATTACCGCGACAGTTATTTTCATTTTTGGGCGGATATGATTTTGGCAGGTATTTTACTTGGCTTGGTGATTACCTTTATCTGGCTTGTCTTATGGCAACCTCGTTCTGATTTTGAGTTAGAAGCTCGTACCGCTTCTGCGCGGGTCACGAGCGGCCAGGCCCAAGAGTTTATCATCAACTATAAAAATGACGAAGGCAATGCAATTAACGGCGCTACGCTCGCGCTTGATTTACCCAAACATTTCATTATCCAAGACACAGCGCCCAGCAGCAGTTTTGACAAAGAATCCAACACCTTCATGCTTGGAGATCTTGCAAACGGCGCGCGGGGAGAATTGCATATCTTGGGCATTGTACAGGGAGAAATCAGTGAACGTCAGTTTCTCGGGCTTAACCTTACCTATCAGAATAGAAATTTTAAAAAGCAAGTTCTGAGTTCGTTAGTTTATTCGATTGATGCATCCGTAATCGAACTTAGTGCTAGCATTCCTGAAACCGCTTACCGCGGCATACCATTTAGTGCGTCAGTGGACATTAAAAATACCGGACAAGCCACCCTGCAAAATGTCAGCTTAAGTTTTAGTGGGGGATGGAATATCACGCCTGATAACGAAACTTTCGAAAATAATGCTATTGTTATTCCGCTCTTGAAAGCGGGAGAAACCAAACATATTGATTTTTCTGCTTTAACTATGCAGCCGGCATTGACGGAAATAGATTTTAGCATTAACTCAAGTTTGATAATAACTACTGAGAGCATTCCGCAGACCATCAGTAGCCATCGTGTTTCAGTCGTTGAACCGAGTCTCGGCGTCACTACTACTTTTAAGAATGCGTCTTTCTCCGGCTCTGACTTAGGGTTAAGTGTTGGTTTCAGAAACAGCGAATCTGCCACAATCAGTAACTTGTCATTTAAAGTGGAAAGCCGTCGTAACACGGCAAGTATCAAGAGTTTTAATTTACAGAGCGGAGACTTTTCCTTAAGAGACAATGCGTTGGCGTATAACCGAGACTTGAAAGCAGGGGAGACCGGACGTTTGGAGGCTTCTATTGCGCTCGAGCGCAAAGAAATCGTTTTGAATGATTTTCTCAATCTTTCTTTAAAAGTCTCATATCGCATGAACAATAAAGATTATAATTATGAGATTGCGTTGCCGGGCTTACGCGTTGATTCAAATCTCACGGTCAATTCAGCCGGTTACTATTATGGCCCGCAAGGTGACCAACTGGGTATTGGTCCGATTCCTCCTAAGGTCGGGATACCTACAACATATTGGATTATTTGGGAAGCTAATAATTTAGGAAACGATTTGTCGAATTTCGAAGTATCGGCTGATTTACCCGCTAATGTCGTGTGGCTTGATCAGGCAAGCGTAGTCGCCGGCACGGTATCATATTCTCCCGTAGGCAGGCGAGTGCTCTGGCACCTTGATTCTATTGCTAAGACGGGCGGTAACTATCGCTTGAGTTTTGCCGTTAGTATAGTGCCGGGCGAGACCGAGCTAGCTACAGTGCCCAATTTGGCAACAAATATTCAATTTACAGCTAAAGATTTATATTCTGAAGCTCAAATTACTAAAAAATTAGCTAATATTACAACAAATATTGAATCAGACCGAAAAGCGGGCGGCAAGGGTAAGGTTGAGCCATTAGAGTAATAGAACTCTTCACTTTTGAAAAAATCTCAAGCCCTGTCCAAGGGCTTGACTTTTTTTAGCTATTATGGTAAGTTAAACAATCAAATTTATCACTAAATCGTTAATAAATACTATGAAAAAGCTCTTATTTTCAATAGCGGCTGCCGCTTTGCTTGTAGCAAGTTTGGCGCCGATTTCCGGCGCGGAAACTAAGCTCAAATCTTATTACTCCGGCGCTGTGACTTATTACTCCGGAAACATCGTAATTGCTACGACCAATACCGGAGCAGTTGAATTGTTTAAAGCTGAGCCGGGTCAAGTTCCGGTTAAGTTTGCTTCATTCAAATCAACAAACTTGCGCTTTAATGCGCCGACTGATTTTTATGATGTCGCCTTGCGTACTGAGAATGGACGTTTGTTCGCCTATCTTGTCGACGGGCGTTCATTGCAGAAATATGATATCAGTAACTTGAAGCAGGCTAATCGTGTTAACCGCGTTGAAGATGGCGGTTGGGATTGGTTCGGCGGCGTTACTATTGTTGGTGCTAAAGTTGCCACCATCGGATCAAACGGTGTTAAGGTATGGAACAACGATATGACCGTTGTTGATTCTTACAACGTAAAGAATCGTGGTAATAATACCTATAACATCAGTCCGGCTGGCAGCGATAAGTTTTTGTTTAATATTTTCAACTCAAGCATCTCTATCTTTGATCGTGATGCCCGCGTAGAAAAAACAACTATTCCTTTGGATTTTAAATGGGGGAGCGATTGGTTTAAGCGTTCCGTCTTTAATGACCGTCTTGATGATGCGGTATATGTAGTTGATGATACTGCCGTCCGCAAAATCAACTTTGCCGGTGAAGTTGAAAAGAGCTTCAAACACACCGGTAATCTCGGATATGATGTTGTCCCGTCTTCCGACGGCCAAAGCATTTATTTCTCCGATGGTATCGGAGTTGTCAAATTGCGCAAGAGCGACTTAGCAGTATTGAATTATACCTATACGAGCGATCTAGGAATTGGCAACGGTTGGGCTATGGGTATCCGCACTGTGAATACTTCTGAAGGCGAACAGCTTGTCGTCTTTAACAGTTCGTCTATCATTTTACTTGACTCTAAGTTAAAACCGATTAAAGCCAATCGAACTCGCTTGGCATATGTTGGTGCCAGCGAAGAAGATTCTTTTCCTGAAATTTCTGAACCTCTGTTCTTAAGAATCGACAAAGCTCGCGCTCCTGCCGGTTCGACCGTTATCTTGAACGGCGGGGGATATGGCAAGTATGAGAATTTGACAATCAAATTTGCAGGCGTTGAAACAGCAGCAGTTGCCGGATTTGACGGTCGCTTTACTCAGGAATTGATTGTCCCGGCTCGTCCGGCTTCTGGTTCTGCCACTGATATTAAAGTAACTGGGGCAACCAGCCATTATAGCTATAATTTGGGCTTTTTCATTGAATAATGCCTACTATTGACACAAATATTAAAACATGTTATTATCAGTAATTAACTGATATTACACATTTACTATGCAAATCGCATTTATTGGACAAAAAGGCATTCCGGCCGTAAGCGGCGGAGTTGAAAAGCACGTTGAAGATCTTTCAACGCAGCTTGTTCAACGCGGACATGATGTTACGGTATATACTCGTCCAAGTTATACGAATAAGAATCTTGGTTCACACCTTGGTGTTCGCTTAATTAGCTTACCGACTTTGGCTACCAAGAACTTTGACGCTATTACGCATACGTTCTTGGCAATTCTTGATTTACTGCGCCGTAAAGTTGATATCGTTCACTTTCATGGCATTGGCCCCTCTTCATTGATTCCCTTGGTCCGTTTGATCAAGCCCAATGCAAAGATTGTAGCTACGGTCCACAGTCAGGATTATTGCCAGGACAAATGGGGCTTGCTCGCTCGCTTATATCTTAAGTTTGGCGAACGCATCGCTTGCGCCTATGCGGATAAGACTATTGCGATTTCCAAATCATTGACTAAATTGGCCCATGACCGTTATAAGACTAACGCGGAATATATTCCGAACGGCGTTAAGCAAGCGGTTTTTGTTGAAGCTCAGGAGATTACCAAACTTTGGAATCTTAAAGCTAATGATTATATCTTGGCGGTTTCTCGCTTGATCCCGAATAAGGGCCTTCATTATCTGGTTGATGCATACAATAAAATCAAGACTGATAAGAAATTGGTTATTGTCGGCGACGGCGCTTTCACCGATACCTATGTAAGTAACTTAAAGGCCGCGGCCGCGTCTAATCCTAATATTATCTTTACCGGCGCGCAGAAAGGCAAAGTGTTGGAAGAATTGTTTTCTAACGCTGCGCTCTTCGCCCATCCTTCGAACTTAGAGGGACTTTCAATTGCATTGCTTGAAGCGATGTCACATGGCAAAGTTGCAATTGTAAGCGATATTCCCGAGAACCTTGAGGCGGTTGAAAATACCGGTATTGAATTTGCTCATACAGATTCAAGCGACTTAGCCAGTAAATTGAAATTCGCTTTGGCAAATCCCGACGCTTTGGAAAATCTTGGACAAGCAGCTAAACAACGTGTCGCCACTGAGTATAATTGGGATACGATTGCAGCCAGTACAGAGAATTTGTATGCGGATTTGATTGCAAAAGATTTGCGTAAACGAGTCGCCACGTTGACTTTTGCCACTCGGTTCTCGACTTTACTTTAAATTCATTCTCCGCTCCTTTATGGGGGCGGGATAATGAACTTAAATAAACCTTAATTAAGTCCATTAAATTCTTTAACAATTCAATAAACCAAAATTACCAAATAAACGAAAGGGTAAAACAATGAAGAGCAAATTATTTGCTTATGTTATGTTCCTGGTCCTTGCGGCCATGTTCAGCTACACGCCGGGGTGTTCAGATAATGGCATAATAAATCCAAATGAACACGATCCAAATAGCAACGGTCCTTTGCAGGCAGTTATCTCAGTAAATGGGGATACACCGCCGTCAGGGGGAATAGATTCAATCTTGATAAATATTTCGTATTACCTATCAGGCGCAAGATCAACCGGCAATATCACTGCATACTCTTGGTCAGTGTACGACTACAGCAATATGCAGTTATTATATACTGATTCTACGAAGGTCACTTCATCACACACACAAACAACCGTAGATACATTATTGGTTCGTTTACGTGTTAGAGGCAGCGGCGGACCCGCAGACACATCAAGCTCAACAATGTTACTAAGATGTTTAAGCAGTTATGGCGGTGGTACTGCAGGTGATATATACGTTGTAAGTTACCAGTTGACAAACTCCGGCAGGATAGAGTATAACTTCGGATTTCCCAGCGCACGAGTCCTGTGGGGAAGTAAAAATGCTCCGGGATTCAAAGGAACTCCAAGCAACTGGAATATTATTCCCATAACGGATAGTGTGCCCGGTATCTGGAAATATAAAATTTCCTTATTTGACGGCGAAGCACCTCGTTTTAATTACATGGGGTCACGCTTTGAAGAAAATTGGAGCGCAGCAGAAGGAAGTAACTACAAAGTCGTCGGGGGTGAGAATCTATACCAACCTGTTGGTGTCGGCGGATCTATTTACCGTGTTGGACAGTCGCCCAGTATAGTTTTACCGGGAACAGGAGACACTGTAATGAGAATTGACGGAACTGTTGATTCATTGTTCCTCTTTACAAACAGCCGTTGGATAGCCAGTTTGTTAAATTCATCTACACCTTGGTATGAAATGAATCTGTATAATTTTGCACGCAGGTCAGAAAGAGTTTCTGACGGTACCGGATATGCAAAAATTTCAATACCAATCGCCTTGGTAAGACAGTTTAACAACCTGATCAAATTCAAATTCGGTGGCGAATCCGTTGCCAATATGAGCGGTTCACCTTCCTATAATTCAAATTCAGGCATGTTGGAATTCCAGGTTGCCAGCCCAACGCATCCAGGCGGTAAGTGGACATTCACCAAAGCGTTCTAAGCTGCTCTTTAAGAAATCCTGAAAATACAGGTAAGCTCGTACAATTTTGTGCGAGCTTTTTAAATACCTTTGATTATGATAGAGTGGTGATATGAAACTCTATATCAGCACAGCTTCGCACACGACTATTATCCTTGAACTGCGTTCAGGCAAGGCTGTTGTAGTACGCAAAGAATGTGAAGCAGCTCATCGTCAAGCTGAAAAATTATTGCCTGAAATAGAAGCAATGCTTAAAAAGACAAAGCATAATATAAAAGATATAAAACAGATTATTGTAGAAAATAAAGGTGAGGGATTTACTGCTTTACGTATCGGAGTAGCTACAGCCAATGCTTTAAGCTATGCGTTGGGCGTCGCCGTCTCGACTCCGGAAAAGGGGAGAGCTACACTTGCCATTCCCGAATACTCTAAGGAGCCGACTATCACAAAAAAGAAGAGTTAAAAAGAATATTCAGCTATACAATTGTAACACCTGTGCATAAGTGCCAGGCGTTTTTTATTTTCTGCAAAAATATTAAGAAATCTTGATAAAAAACGATTGGAGTACAATGGTTGACCCGTGTGGAAAAATGGTGTAAAATTAAATAGTAAAGGGGAAAAGTGGGGAATTGTGGAT
>CAYUIC010000010.1:0-259 GCA_964444675.1 uncultured Gammaproteobacteria bacterium
TCTTTCGTATTCAATTCCGGATCTTCTATTACTTCCGATAATAAAACATCAAAGATTGCGCCTATTTTTGGTCCGGGTTGGATTTTCAATGCTTTCATCAGTTCATCACCGTTAAGCTTAAGCATCTTCACTGAAACCGGATCATGCCGCACCTTATCCATCATATACTGCAAGTGACGCAACTTATAGGGCACCGCTTTGGCGACACCGGAGCCGAGACGATCGGCAATCCGTAAATCAATGAGGTCCGCCAAGTTCT
>CAYUIC010000010.1:269-23976 GCA_964444675.1 uncultured Gammaproteobacteria bacterium
CCAGATGGACAATACGTGACATATCATCATTAGACAGATGCAGGCGCTTGGCAATCTTTTCAACCATTTTCGCGCCGACTATTTCATGGTTATAAAAGGTCGCCGCTCCCTGGAGCATCTTCTTAGTCCGCGCCTTGCCGATATCATGCAGCAATGCGGCGAAACGCACTTGCCAGGCGCTATTCGGACAATGTTTGAGGGATAAGATATTGTGATCAAAAACAGTATGCGTATGATGATGATTCTGCGCCATGCCAAAACCCTCTTCAAGCTCCGGTAAAATATACTGTAATAACTTTAATTCATGCAATTTCATAATACCCTCAGACGGTTTATCTGAAGCAAGAATTTTGACCAACTCGTCGCGAATTCGTTCATTGGCAATAAACTTAATACTGCCGGCCAATTTAAGTATCGCCCGTTCGGTTTTTGATTCTATTTCAAAATGCAATTGGCAGGCAAAACGAACAGCACGCAACATCCGCAACGCGTCTTCTTTAAAACGGTCGCTGGGCTCCCCGACTGTCCGAATAATCTTCTTTTTTAAATCTTTTTCTCCGCCAAATATATCTATGACATTTCCTTTCGCGTCCATTGCCATGGCGTTAATTGTGAAATCGCGTCGACCCAAATCGTTTTCAAGTTTATCTTCGAAAACAACTGAATCAGGACGGCGATGATCACTGTACCCTTGTTCCGAGCGATAAGTCGTAATTTCAACAACATCAGTAGCTTTTCCGCCAGCGTCCCGAATTGGAACAATGACCGTACCAAAGGTATTTTCATATTTTGAATCTTCAAACAGTTCAACAATCTTTTCCGGTCGCGCGTTGGTCGTTATGTCCCAATCTTTCGGCTCATTATCCCGCAACCAATCCCGCACCGATCCGCCAACAATGTATGCCTCAAAACCCGCCTCGGTCAGGCGGGTCAGCATATCAATAATGGGTTTGGGTATCTTCATCTTATTTTCCTGTATATAAAAATTTATCTAAAGGCTGTACTTTATTGTTCACAATTTTTATTCCTTCTTTGCTAAGCAAACTTATTTTCTTTTTTGGACCTGAGGCAAAACCGCCGATAGAACCGTCTGATTTTACAACTCTGTGACAAGGCACAATTGGAGCGTAGGGATTTTTATTTAATGCGTTGCCAACTGCTCGAGCCGCTTTTGGCTTTTTAATCATCTTAGCAATAATTGCATATGTAGCAACTTTGCCTTTCGGAATCTTTTTTGTCGCTTGCCAAACAGATTCACTGAAATTTATCATCTTATTTCATTAATTGGGTTGGGAAAAGATCGCCGTAACCGGAACTGAGACCGCTCAAAAAATCAGGCAAGTAGAGCCACGCAGCGATAATCGGGATGAGGATAAGAAGGAATTTCAAAATATCCATGACACGCAACCATTTCAAATAACGAGCAGTTTTCTGAGTCACCTGCTTCATCTCATTGATAGCGGCCGTCTGTTCGGCTAAGATTTGTTTGATATCCTCGTCCATATAATTTCTAATATTAGCAAAAATGTAATATGCCCTTAGTTTACAACATAAAAACCGCCTCGTAAAGAAGCGGTTTTTACACTAAACAAGCAAGGGGTAAGGTTTAGGAGCTCATCGCCGGTTCAAGATTTTTTTCCTTTAAGGAGCTTATTCAACTCTCTTTTGAAACTCTGGGCGTCTTTAAACGACTGGTAGACGGAGGCGAAACGAATGTAGGCGACCTGATCGGCTTTTTTTAATTGTTTCATAACGATTTGCCCGATTTGCTCTGATAGAATTTCTGTTTTTCGCAAAGCTTGCAGATCTCGTTCAATTAAGTTGATTAATTTCTTAAATTTCTCTTCGGTCACGGGCCGCTTCTCAAATGCCCTGCGCAAACCTTTGACTAATTTATCGCGAAGATATCCTTCTTTGCGCCCGTCTCGCTTCACAATAGTAAGATCAAGGATTTCAACTTCTTCATAGGTTGAAAAACGGAAGCCGCATTTTAAACATTCTCGTCGACGACGGATTGACAAACCATCCGCAGCAACGCGAGAATCAACGACTTTAGTATCGGCAAAATAGCAGACCGGACATTTCATATATAGAAAGCTTAGCAAACAGGAAAAGAAAGTCAACAAAAAACGTCCTAGCCGAGCTAGAACGTTTTTTAAAAAATGTTACATCATTTTCTTACGGATAAAGGTAGGGATCGAAAGTTCATCATCTTCTTCCTCTTCGGCGCTTGGCTTTTTCGAAGCAGGTTCAGCTTGAGCAATCTTTAAAGCCGAAGCTTTTGATTTTGCCGGAGCAGGATGATGATCTTCTCCATCTTCGATAAACGGGGTCGGACTGTAGCTTCTCTCAGGCGCCACTGAAGAAGTCCCTATCGGACGCTTGCCGCTGTTAAAGCCCGTAGCAACCACTGTAATCTTAATTTCATCCTTAAACTTAGGATCAATTACCGCGCCAAAGATAATCTTGGCATCTTCGTCAGCTGAGGAAGTAATAATCTTGGCGGCTTCATTAACTTCATGCATAGTCAAACCGGCGCCACCCACAATCGTAAACAGAATGCCGCGCGCTCCTTCAATAGACATTTCAAGTAAAGGTGAGTTGATTGCCATCTTGGCAGCTTCAATGGCCTTATTTTCACCGCTGGCTTGTCCGATTCCCATCAAAGCGGAACCGGCGCCGGACATAACGGCTTTCACGTCGTTAAAGTCGACGTTGATAAGACCCGGAATGGTAATCAATTCCGAAATACCTTGTACGCCCTGGCGAAGTACTTCATCAACCACCATAAAGGCGTCAAGAATTGAAGTCTTCTTTTCAATAACCTGCAAGATCTTGTCGTTCGGAATGGTAATGATGGTATCAACTTTGTCGGTCAATTCCGCTAAACCGCGTTCCGCAACCTGTTTTCGCTGGGCACCTTCAAATGCAAAAGGTTTGGTAACAACTGCAACAGTCAACGCTCCTATATCACGTGCCAGTTCAGCAACAATCGGAGAAGCACCGGTACCAGTTCCTCCGCCCAATCCGCAGGTAACAAAAACCATGTTGGCATCTTTCAATGCATCGCGGATTTCATTCTGCGCTTCTTCAGCGGCCTGGCGTCCCAATTCCGGATTCATACCTGCGCCCAATCCACGAGTGATATTCTTGCCGATGTGAATCTTACGAGTCGCTTTATTGTAGTGAAGCGCCTGTACGTCAGTATTGATTGCGATAAATTCAACGCCCTTGATGCCGGAATCAATCATCCGGTTCAAAGCACTGCCGCCGGAACCTCCGACGCCAATCACTTTGATCTTGGCAAAACTCTCGATTGATGGTTTTACTTCAGCCATATTGATTTTAATATATAAAAAATCCTTCGCTTTCATTATAGGGCGAAGGTCGGTAAATGGCAAGATATTTGTACACTATTTGTGTACACCCCTGCCTACACAGGGGCAGGGCTAACTATGGCCGCAGGGCTGAAAAAAGGTTGCGAATTTTATCAATAGTTTGCTGCAGCGGGAGTTTATTCAGTAGTTTACTGCGTCCTTCAAATTTAGTCAGTTGTTCTCCCCAGGCAATTAATCCAAGCGCAGTGAGATACTCAAGATCGTTGACTTTATCCACCACAGTGGCGATGCTGCGGTTTGAACCGATTGATGCCGGTAAACGCAACTTGCGTTTAGCAACATCAACGATATCGGAGAGCTTGGCCCCGCCACCAATAAGGCAGACGCCGGCTGGCAGCATTCCGGAGCGGTCAATCTTTCGCAATTCGGCATCAACTTTTTCAAAAATTTCCTCAACGCGTGCTTCAATGATTTCAGAAACGTAACGGCGGGAGATGACAGTGATTTCATCGGTGAGATTTTCTTCCTGTACCAAATCGCTTATATCAATCTCATCTTTTTTGGAAAACTGGTCTGATTTAGCGCTGCCGTAGCGAACTTTGATCTTTTCTGCAAGATTAATCGGGCAACGCAAACCGATTGCGATATCCGAAGTGATATGTGCTGAACCGATTGGCAAGACTGCCGCATGTAATAACTCGCCTTCTTCAAAAATGGCAATACTGGTAGTGGCAGCGCCGATGTTAACAATAGCCGTACCTAATTCTTTCTGCTTAGCGCTCGTAACCACGCCGGCCGCGGCCAAGGGAGAAAATACCAAGTCATCAATATTAAGGCCTGTATGATAAATCGATTTAGTCAGGTTCTTAATCTGGCTTGATAGGTTTTGGATAATAAGCGCAACAACCTCCAGGCGGATGCCGGTCATGCCTACTGGATTCTTAATATCTTCCTGTGAATCTACGATGAATTTTGAAGGGATGACATGCAATATTTCATAGTTTGGCGGAACAGCCAAAGCCTGGGCGGCCTCTACCACTCGGGCGACATCTTCCTGATTAATCTCGCTGTCAGAACGACTGACCGCAACTACGCCGCGACTGGACTGGCACTTAAGGTTAGGTCCGTTAATTCCCACCCATACGTTGGTTACCGGCGCGCCCAAGAGACGTTCTGCCTTTTCCAACACCGTGGAAATCGAGGCGGTAGTATCTTCAATGCTGTTGATGATGCCTTTGTTGACTCCTTCAGAGGGTACGGAAACAGCGCCGATGACCTGTAATTTTGGTCCGGCTTCTGTGTCGACGCGCTGGCCGACAACAAGTCTGATTTCTGAAGATCCGATATCTAAACCGGCAATCAAGTTTTCACGCATAAATCAAAAAATATAGAGATTGTTTTATTATAACAAGAAAAAGCTTCTAACGCCAGAAAAATGCGATAATCGGCGGTACGAGCAGACAGACAGCAACCCCCAAGGAGCCGAGAGCCGCGATGGCAACAGCAGCGGCGGTCAAATCCTTAATATCTTTCACGTATTGATTTAAACGGGGCTTGAGCATATCGCTAATGGCTTCAATCATCGTATTTACCAATTCAAGCGCCAGAACTATTGCGCAACAAAAAATAATCAAAGCGAGAGCCACTAAGTCGATATCTAAAAAAACCGCCAAGAGAAAGACCGCACAAGCAGCAATTAGTTCCAAGCGAAAATTAGGTTCTTCGCGCCAGGCTTTGGCAATCCCCCGAGACGAGAATGATACGCTTTTTGCAAACCGTGAAAGATGTTTCATAAATAGTTCTTAGCGAACAATTTTTTTGATCAGTTGATATCCCAGTTTTTCCATCAAAGCTCGACCTCGTTCGGTTTCATCTTCATAGCCAAGTAGATGGAGAGTTCCATGAATGATGATAAAAGCCATTTCCCAATCAACCGAGTGTTTAAATTTTGCAGCTTGACGTCTAATCTGCGAATAGTCGACAATTAATTCGCCGACGAATCCGCGCGCCGGCATTTCAGCTTCGGCCTCGCGGAAAGACAAAATATCCGTTACCTTATCTTTCTTCCGATATATTTTATTCAAGCGACGGATCGTAGTATCGCCTACAATCACCACTGAGACATCTCCTTTTGTCTTGCCAAATCGAAGCGTAGCTTCAACCGCTCTTGTAATCAAAGAAATTTTCAACGCTTTGCGCGTACGATTTGTTATCTCAACGGCCATATCGATTACACGCCGAGCTTAAAGCTGCGAATCATGGTATCGAATATGTTCTTGTACTCCAGAGTTTTTGAACTAGACAGATTATAGGTCAGGACAAAAATATAGGTTTTGTCTTTATTGGTCAGGTACAAGGTCAAACCATCCGTGGTTTTAACACCGTCCCATGCGTCATTAATCACCAACTGACTATTCGGCACGGTCTGTACGCTAAAAGTATTCTTATACCAATCGACAATGTCATCCTGATTTGAGTTGGGTTGCACCAAAATTTGAACAAATTGGCGATTGCCCGCCGTAAAGATAACGGAATCATCGGTAGTCGCAATCGTTCTATCCCAGTCTGTCGGGTATAATAGGCTGAAATTAAAGGTAGTATTGAGGTAGGTTCCAAGACTTTGATTAGCCGAAATTTTACCTTCTCCCGCTGGATTATAACTGTTGTTGAGTTCTTCTAAATCTTTATAGCCGTCGCCGTCAGAGTCGCTGGCCTTGGCATTGGTGCCGAGGATAGCTTCCTCAGCATTGGTCAGGCCGTCCTGGTCGTCATCAGCTCCTGCGGACGGATTTGTAGCATTGGGATCAGAACTTACACTTTCAGACCAGACTTCTTCAGAAATTTTCCATTGCCCGTTTTCCGGCAGCAAAGTGACGGTACCCACATTCTTGCCATTGGTTTTAGTAACCGTAAGAGTAGCTTTTGTGTCAGTAATATCTTCTCGGATATTTTCCGTTCCATCCAAAGTCGGGACCGGAGTACCCCGCAAAGTCGCCAGAATGTCTCCTTGTCCGCCCACGGACTCTAAGCTGGCCTTTTGGTCATTAAGTTGTTTTTGCTTCAGAGCAGTGCCATAACGGGCAAAAACCGCCAGATACTTATCAACCGTATCGGCTATTTCCAATTCGCTGCGAAATGCGAGATAAGAATCCTTTGGTGAGCCTGCGGGTCTGACATTTGTCGGCAAGGAGGTGTCGGGCGAAACTGTTGAAGTCGGCATGGTTTCATTCTGAACAATCGGAGTAGGACTGGAAGAACCACCAAAAATGTTACTAAGAAAATCCGGACGAACAAGATATATATATAAACCACCTCCAAGTAATAATAGAAATAGAATACCAAGTATCAAAATCACAACACCGGAAACATTCATGCTGTGGCCTGCAACCTGATTATTTTTTTGAAAATTCTCCGGCATATAATAAATGTCGGTATTTTCCATGGCGGCCTTTGCGCTGGCGGCATCTTGGACAGGCGGTGCGGGTCGATTATCAAACTCGGACTCCGGGGAAGAGGCCTCGGCTTGTTTTATTTGATCTTGATTAAACATAAAGTGAAATTATTAAATTACTTAACTGAGATTTCTTGAGGAGTAGGCGGCCAGGGCGCATTCGGGTTCGAATCCACCGGATTGCGTCGCTGACTTATTTCATCCTTGTCATTCATCGCATCATTATCAGTGTCGTTTTTGTTGGGATTGGTTTTATATACATTAACTTCTTCACGATCAGTTAAACCGTCTGAATCAGAATCTGCTTTAAACGCGTCAGTATGAAAAACGGAAGATTCTTTATCGTCTTCCAGCCCGTCTTGATCGCTGTCGGTGATTGTTGCCGTGACAGAATCACCGGGGTTAAATAAGCGCTCCAAAAAACTCTCCTTGGCGCTTGGGTTGCCAAGATTTGAACTTATATCTTGTCCGGAGCGTGACATATACATATATGCAATCAGGCCGAGGATAAGAATAAATACCACTAAAAGAATAATCCCTAAACGCAGAGAGTGGGCTTCGCTATCTTTGGTCGCTGCCATTACCTCTTCGAATCTTGGTCGGCTAATCGGTGCTGGGGCGTTTTGTTGTATTTCCTTACGGGAAGAAAAAATATCTTCGACATTTGTTTTTGGCATACTATTTTTTAATTATCATTTGAATTTGGAGTAGCTGATCTCTCGTTTGAGAACTCACTATCTACTGTGGCGGATTTTTTTGCCTTAATTGCAAAGAAATATATTCTGCCGTTTTCAAGATTATTTATTGAACGAGAGTAAGTGGTGGCGGAAACTTCAATAGTAGAAGCCAATTGCCCCGAACGAGTACCATACATTATTTTATAACCCGTAGCGCCAGTAAAAGGTAACCATTTAAGATTAACAGAGCCGTTGCTAGGCAACGCTGAAATCAAATATGGTTCATTGGGTTTCTTTTTAATTTCGGCAGCATAATCACTGATATTTCCATATTGGTCGATAGAGCGCACGGAAACATAATAGTCAGTCCCATTATTCAGATTAGAGAACTCCGCATTAGGTTTATTAGGCAATGGATCAGTGCGAACCGGAAGAGCAGTGGCGTACTGACCATTTCGTGGTCGTGGCTGAGGACCGATATAGGCGATGTAACTAACCGCTTCAGGCACCTTATCCCAGAACAAAGCAATTTTATTTTCTCCGCTTGAAACCTGTAAGTTTGGAATAGCGGGCGGGGTAGTATCGGCAGGCTTAATTTTAATCTCTGCAGAAAAAGCACTTTCTTGATTTTTTGCAGTCAACGCGGTTACCGCAAAATAATAATTTAAACCGTTTGCTAACCCGGAAATAGTTTTAGAAACTTCGGCACCGCTTGGAATAACGTCTGTACTATACACATATTGTCGAGGATTAAGCCCGTAATATACTTTATACTTTGTTGCGTTCGGGACCGCATTCCAGGTCAATGTAACTTTAGTGCCGAGCGGATCTGCAGTGGCGCGAGGATCCGGAATACCTGGTTCATTTTCACGGAAGAAGAAAAATTCTTTGAGCACTTCTGGCAAACAGCTGCCTGCGATATTATTACAATTTGCATCAGAGCTGCATTCTCGTCCAACATTTGAACCAAACATACAGATTTTGCGACCCCCTTCTTTTACTACCGGCTTATCAATCAAAGCAGGCAAATCGTCAATAGTTCCTTCTCCGCTCTTATCGCGGCAATAATAGAATTCGATACCGGTTGCCGGATCCCGCCAAGGCCATTCATAGTTTGGTGGGAAAGATGAATATATTGGCCATGGATTTTCACACAAGAACAAACGAAGTAGCGCAGTTCCCTCTTTTGATTGGCCGACCGTGGAAGGCTGATTTACCGTATCGGCTATAATTGTAACTTTGGCGCGCGCCATAGTTTGTGCATCTTGCTTATTGCCAGCTGTGGCCACAGCTTCGTTCTCTTCGCCATTTCGAACCACGCTAGCTATTTCAGAATCATCCGACGCCCAATTCCAGTTCCAGGCATACACACCCGAAATTGATTGAAGTGCTCGATTAGAACGATCGCGTGCAGTTGCACTAAGGAATCCGGTTTGTCCTGATTTTTGGAAAAGCTGGAAAGGAGGAGTCACGGAAGCATGATCAACGACACAGACATCTCGGCCGCTGGTAAAGGACCATAACTCCGCGTTCTTAAATTCAGTGGTATTGAAAATAGTTGGGATACCGCGCGTGGCTGAGCCTACCATGCCAACACCCGATAAATTCTTGATATTATCGTTATAGTATTGCTTCGGTTCACCATTACCCAAGTCATCTAAGCCCGGATCACCTTGTAGGGCGACATAGTACCTGATGCTGGAATCAAGTGGACGAGTTAAGCGGAAACTAACTTTAGTCTGTGTAGTATTTATATCATGAGCGACAACAGTGCCGGGAACATAACAGTAATTACTCACTACAGCAAAGGCACTCTTAGTCAAAACCTGGGGGAAAATTCTTGCTATGATTTTTTTAACAGAGAAAATGGCTTTAGCAAAGCGTGATTGTGGCAAATCTGCCTGAGCGACCAATGGATATCCGACCGGACATTGTGCTGCGCCATAGTCGCCAATAACAAATACATTATCGCTGACGCTTGAAATATCAATCTTTTGATTAAAGCTTGCTTCAATAACCGTGTTGCGGCAAACACCCGTAGCATCGGCGGCTGGCACATGATCACTAACCTCCGGCCTGGTCTGACAGCAGCGTGCACCCGTTAAGCCGCAACCCGTTGTTGCAGTGTCGCCGCACATGCCGTCACTCGTACAACCGCAGCACAGTCCTCGTTCGCCGGTTGCGCTCGTACAATCGCCTTGGTTCGCTATACAATCCAAACCTGAGTTAATTTGCTTACAGGTATCGATTTCGCCATTCTGCGGAGGCTTACAACAGCAACGGCAGGTGTCTTCGCCACCAATTGGTCCTGCCGTAGGTTCATTACCTATTGGGCCATTACCATATCCGGTCGGCAACAAGCACTGGTAACCCGTACTACAGCTTCCCGTACAAGCGTTAGTAAGAGGATCACGGCAAGGCACGCCCGGGCCTGGATCATCAGTCTTACACGTGCAGCTTGCTGCATCACAACGCATATTTGCCGGACACGGACTATCTTTGTCACACAAACCAAGTTCATTGGCACAAGAAATCGGAGCCTGAGCACAACCGGTTGTACACGCATTCAACTTGTTATAGGTGCCGGTAATCTGAGGCGCAACATTACACATATTCGGATACTGATTCGTGCAGTTGTAATAGGCGCAATATTGCAAACCGGCGTTTTCAAACCGTGAACCGTTTGGCACAACGCTTGTACAACGTCCTCCATTTTTTCCATCAACGCAGCATTCCGCATGTTCAGAACACTCTGCGGGATTAGTAATCGCCGAACAATCATTACAAACACCAACAGGATTTTCCGAGTTATCGCAAAATTTACCTGTTGTACCCGTGCAGTTACACAAAGAGTCGTCGGGTATGCCGTTAACAACGCAACCGGAACACATACCAAGTTCGGTACCACTAGTGTCAGCGCCACAAGTAAAATCACAACTTAAGCCAGCACAGCAACCCGGATTAGTAATCTGTCCACTCACGGGATCTGTAATATTTTCACTTTTCTTACAGCAACAGTCACAAGTCCCCTGGTCCGGTTTCTTACATTTGTTATCCTGAGGGTCACAGGTCGAGCCTGACGGGCAGACAAGTTGATTAACGGCGCATTTGCCTTCGTTGCCATTCATCTGGCAGCTAAAAGGATTGGTGCACTTGCTGCAATTTCCGTTGATTGAGGTGGTATCAACACAACGGTTGTTACTGATTTTAATCCATCCGGCTGGACAGGTTTGTGCCCAATCTTTAATCATCCAACGAGGACTATTATTATAAATATCGCAAAAACCAGCAATCGGTTGATTATTTTGTTTAATAACATTTTGTGCGCTGTCTTTCATTTCGGTTTTCTTACAGGATTGCGCAGCCGTCAACACACAACGGTTAAGTTCACTATCATATCGACAGACTCCACCTTTACAACCAGGCTTATTTTCACACACTTGATCGCCACATACTCCAACTTCAACTAACTCATTGGTTCCCGGATACGGGGAACAGAGTCCGGGAGAATTCGGACAGTAAAAACCTTCGAGACATTGGTTATAAGAGTATCCAGAGCAGGAGTTCGGATCAGGGCAAAAACTATCTCCCTCGCCTTCCGGATCTTCACAATCTTCATTGCAGCATTCGCCATTACCACATTGGTTCTGTCCAGAAAGACATTGTGTGCATTTGCTCTCAGCGGCATCTTCACATTGGCCGCGCGCGCAACACGCGGTACCGCATTGCTCCTGATCAGATGCGCAACTAGCAGAACTTCCCGTTGAGAAACGCCATTCATATACGCTGTTTGCGACTGATCCGTAACATTGCCCAGGCGAAGCTTTACATTTCCCTGCTTCTGGCAAGCCGCTTGCGCAACACACCGCAGCGTTTCCGCAATCGGAATCTTGGGTACATTGTCCTACCATGAAATTAACCGGGTTACTTTCTTGCGCGGGTGACCCAACGAGAATTTTAAACGGACCGCTGGCGGCAGTGAGCGGCACAGTGGTGATAACCTTCCATGGCTTAATCCCGGAAGCTGATTGATCAATATCCCAGAAACTCAACGCTTGACCTTGTTGGTTCAAATTATTATAAAAACGCGCTGTGCTATTGGCATTTTTTCCTTGGAAATATTCTCCCCAAACAATCACCTGACTATTTGGTTGACCAAGTGATGGTTCAACACTGCAGACACCTGGGTTTGGCGTGCCGGTTGTTACATTAAATGTCAGATTGCCCGAATCAGCCGGATTAAAGCCACTACGAGCGACCGTCAATGGATACGACTGGCCGGAGCTAATGCCATTTGGAACTTTGATAATAATCTGTTTGTCAGTCCAGACTGATTGCGCACACACCTCAGGGAAGGCATAGTCTGCCTCGAACCCGTTCGCGGCTCCAAAAAATACTTTGCTAGTTGATTTTGTTGCTCCGAAACCTGAGCCACGAATTGTCACGTATTGTCCAACCGGACCGCTCGACGGATCAATTGAACTGATAATCGGACCTTCATACGGTTCATTCTCTTTTGTAAATGGTAGATAATTACTATCTACGTTTGATTTCAAAACAAATGTGGTGGTATTACCATTCGATAAATTTGGTACCGTGGCGCTTCCCTGCTTATCGCCGGTAAATGATGAGATAAGCGCTTTGACATTGCTTGAAAGATTGCCGTAATACGCTTCACTGGATGAGAGCTTAATACCCTGATACGCAACAACGTCATTAATCTTGCCCGCTTCAGGACTTAAGGCGCAAATACCCGGACGGCTAATAGTGTTCTTTTGAAAATTATTAATCAGCGGACCGAATTCATCATCGGTCGCTTCGTCGGTCCCTCCGCTTGTTTTGATGCTTATTTTCCCGTTGGCAGCAGCAGCCGGAACAATGGCAATGATTTGGCCGTCTTGCCATACCGCGTTGGTACACGCCGGATTACCGCCTGTTGCATCATCAGCTAAGACTGCTTCTGTCGGAGTTCCATTTGCTGCAGTAAAAAAGACTTTACCGCGAGTCGAACCAAAGCCAGAACCGATAATCGTAATAAAGTTACCGGTCATACCATTTGGCGTTCCCATATTGCAACTTGCGTTTGCTCCACAGTCTTGCAATTCAGTTGCTTTGCGACAAAATGTGTTGGGGTTATTCGAACAAAATCCTCCTGCCGGGGTGACCGAGCTTATAATCGGACGATTAAGAGCTGAGCAAGAAATACAGCTGCCACCGCAATCAATATCAGTTTCATCTCCGTCTTGCACGCCGTTACAGCAGTGTGCCGGTGCTACTTTGTATTGTTTTTCAGCCGAAGCCGTATTGCTATCAAGGTCATACGCAGTTGCTTTTAATGTCACCGTTTGTCCGACCGGAATATTTGAAGCATCCCAGGCTGTTTGGGCATTAAAGGGACTGCCGATAAAAGGATTTGAATTATTGGAAACGGAGTTTATCAAATTAGCACCGCTAAAAAAGTCAATCATTGATACTCCGTAATTATCAATACTGCTTGCTCTCAGTACGTTATTAGCGGTCGCACAAACTTGTTGATTTGTCAGGTTGATGCGAGGCTCATCAGTATCGACGATATCGCCGGTCGTGAATTGAATTGTACAATTAGAGGTACCGGCGCAGGATAATTGATTGTCGTCCATGCTGATAATACCGCTTGAACCATTCTTAACCGTAACGTTATAAACGGTATTTTTTCCAAAACACTTAAGTGTGTCGTTCGGCGCTTCACAGGTAGCCGTCGGAATGAATTCTATCAACGATCCAGTAACGGAAAGGTCTCCCGCCACCGCACCGTTGGCAGTCACAGCAAAGTTTGTCGGATTGACGGTCGTAGCCTTGATGTTTTTGGTAAATCTGAAACGGATGACTGAGTTACGCGGAACATTCAATGCAAGGTGAGCCGGCGTTGTTCCTGAAATTGCAAAAACATTAGTTCCTCCGCCGCCGACGCCTCCTCCTCCGCCGCCGCCTCCGCCGCCATTGGTCGCGCTTTGCAAACGGCTCATAACGAAAGTTGCGATACCGAATGAAGCCAAGATAATTACTAAACCGATGACGCCGCCCAACATTATTTTTTTAGCCTGGTTGATTTTTTCTTCTTCACCTTTGGCGGTCATCCAGATGAACCCCGCATACATGATAATACCAATAGCAACAATACCCAAAAAGCCCAGGGCGTAACGGATAATCTTAGCAACCGTAGCTCGAGGATCCTGAGCGCTCAAACCGGTCCCTTCGGCAAAATTCAAACCGGTATCAAGGTTACCCTGTGCCAGAACCGGCGCGGCGAAGTGCCATACCGAAAAAACGGCAATAATAACCGCAATACTTAAAACTACCAATTTTGCTCGTGATTTCAGCATAGGATTACGGACAATTGCCGTCAGGCGTTAAGGTAGTAGTCGGAATTAGATTTCCGGAGCCGTCTCGGCAGCAAGAAGGGTTGACCGGACCAGCGCTGCAACCCGGGCCCGCGGACGGTTTATAGCAATTCTGATAAATATCTTTGACTCCGGAACCGACCTGTGATTGATACTGAGTTGCATCTCGGAAAGTACCGTGCGACAAGAAAGCGCTCGTTTTGTCTGGTCGCCCGTCAAGCGGGGTAACATCGCGATCCTCTTTGCGGACCCAATAACCAATCGGATCGTTTGCTACACTCCATAGGTTGATAAGTTTATGTGTAATCTGACTGATACCATTATCAATCAAGATACTGCCAGTTGTCAGACTAGAAGACATCATTAATTTTGAAAAGACAATTTCGATAGCGGTGTTCAAATTGACATTGCCTTGTCCATTAAGCGTACTCAGGCTGGAAATAGTCGGCGGAGTAAGATCAAGACGATCACTGATCCAAAACGACCACAGGTAGTTGTCGCCCCGTCCGGCGTTATCTTGAGCGCTTCTATTCTCATTATAAGTGTCAGCCTGTCCCTGAGCATTGTCATTACGGTTTCCATCCAATGAATTATCGGCCAAGTCCAAAACTCCGTTAGCACTTTGCGCTGTCGGATTATTTTTATCATTTGAAGGGTCATTACATACGCCCTGTTTACAGGTTGTGAATGGAGTAACGGTACAGTCCGCATTAGTGGTACACGGCTGCAAACTCGCCGCACTCACTTCAACTTTCAAATTACTGTTAGCAGGCAAACAATAAATATTCTCTCCGCAACCATTCACTCCGCATTTGATGTCAGAAATAAATTCCGCGGTCCGGTACTGGTTTGAAACGGTAAAGGTTCCGGCTAGCTCATTGCCGTCGCAGCTTCCGTTTGAACATTTATAGGAACGGCATTCAATATCCGCGGAACAAGCAACGCCGCCCGCTTTAGCTGCCGCATTGGCGTTCACGACTTGAAGTTTGTTCGCCAATTCAGCGCTTGATCCCGCAACTGTCAACGGATTAACGGCCTCATTGAAATTGATTTGTATTACAGTATTTTTAGGCTGGTCTGATTTATCCTTTATAGTATAGGTAGTACGTTGATCCGTTCCGCCGTTCATTGCCGTAATGGCAATTTGCACGGCGTTAGAACTGGAAAGTTCCAGACTGTTACCCGCAGAACCGGCAACCTTCGCTCGAATAGTAACTGATGACCCTTGAACTGTCGGGGCTGTCACTTCCGGGTGAATCGCGTTTACGGCCGAAGCGATATTCTGAGCCGTAAGAGCTATTGTAGCTCCGACTGTGACTTGGTTATTATTGGCAGCGCCTGAAACAAAGGTGTAAGTCTTTGAGCCAATCGTCAAGGTATCGGCCTGTTTTTCTTTTGAAACAACTATATTCCAACTATGTCCGGCGGCAAAACCCGGGTTCAAGCTGACGTTTAAACCGCAGGGAGCGATACTGACACTGTTATTAACAATGGCAATATCAGTAGTATTAAGGCCCGGTTGACTGTAGCCGATACGAGCCGCCAGATTTGCACCTTGCTGAATAATCGAAAGGCCGACTGTTCCATCGGCACACACATTGGTGCCGCTGACCGTCGCATTGACTGCGAGAGGCGGGTTTTGAATCGGAGCAGTTCGTGAAATCGAAGCGCTCGCCGCCCTAAACGCGGTCGGCTGTCCGTTAATTTTTACTATGCCACTTGCTTGGTTCGCTTGACTGATCCCGCTAACCGCATCAGCAGCGTTATCAGTTAAAGGAAAGATGCCCGAATCCCCTATACTTTTAATTTTTGGCGAAACTAAATCAAGTAAATTATTCACCTGGAAGCTCCAGCGGAAATCCGTTAGTCTAAACGCGTCAGAACCGTCTGCTTTTTTAAGATTATTAGTCAGGTTCACCGTATAGTCGCTTGGTGCGAGCGGAGAGCCGAGGTACGCGGGGCCGGCTGGCTTGAAAACGAATGTTTTATTATCGTTGGAAGTCACCCGGACATCGGTCACATTAGAAGCCGGATTATCGCCCGGAGGCGTTTTAAAAATTTTAATACTATCTGGTTTTATTTTTGCACCAGCTGCGCATTGTGCCGGCGAGCCGGTAACTGCGTCGCAAATACTTGATGCGAGCATTGGTTCTCGGAAGGTGACGATAATGCTCGTGTTGCGCGGAACATCTCTTTGGTACGGTTCGGGATAAACGCTTTTTACAATTCCGTTACCAAGAGCGCCGATTCCCTCTCCATTATTATTTCCATTGTTGTTACCGTTGCTGTTGCCAGTCGCTTTAATCAAATTGCTAAGTATGAATGAAACGATTCCAAAAGAAGCCAGGATGATTACCAATCCTACCGCAGCATTTCTTAAAATCAATTTCGCTTGAGCAATCTTTTCTTCGTTGCCTCCCGAGTTCATCCAGATAAAACCGGCATACATCACGAGGCCCACCGCGATAATTCCGAGGAAGCCTAAAATGATACGAATAATTTTGGCAATCGTAATTCGAATGTCTTGTCCTGATAATCCAGTTTGCGCAGCAAAATCAAGGCCGGTATTAAGGGTCTGGGCGTTCGCTTGGTGCATCACAAAAAAACCGGTAGCGACCGCGATTATGCAGATGATGACTAAACTTAGTTTTAAACGCTTTTTATTCATTTCTTTGACTGGACAGCTTGGCACTTTTATAATCATAATACCACATACTAAAGCCGTGACGCAACGCATATGACCATAGAACAGATAGTCGAACAGGTAGAAAAGAACCAACCGGGCGCTGACTGCTCGATTATTCGGCGCGCTTATGAATTCGCGCTACATGCTCATGGCGACCAAAAACGAAAAAGCGGCGAACCGTATATCCAACATCCGCTACATACCGCTTTTATCCTGGCGCAGATCAGAGCTGATATCACCACTATCGTAGCGGGTTTATTGCATGACGTTCCGGAAGATACCAAACGGACACTTGAGGATATTAAAAAAGAATTCGGGGAAGACGCCGCTCGCTTGGTTGAAGGTATTACCAAATTAAGCAAGATTCGCTATCGCGGCATTAAACGCTACCGCGAGAGCTTGCGCAAAATGTTTCTGGCCATGGCGGAAGACCTGCGTGTCATGGTAATTAAATTTGCCGACCGCTTGCACAACTTACGCACCCTCGATGCGTTGCCTAAAGATAAACAAAAACGCATTGCCCAAGAAAGCCTGGAAATTTATGCGCCGATTGCAGGACTCTTGGGTATTTGGAGTTTGCGTTGGCAGATGGAAGATATTTGTTTCAAATATCTCTATCCTGAAGATTACAAGAAGATCGAATATAAATATGAAATCGAACGCAAGACCGAGTTGAACCAGTATATTGAAAGAATTAAGATTATCGTCGGTTCACGCTTAAAAGAAGATCGTATCAAGCATCAAATCGACGGGCGCTTCAAGCACCTGTACAGTATCTGGCAGAAGATGCAAGAAAAGCAAAGGAAGTTCGACGAAATACACGATGTATTTGCTCTGCGTATTATCGTCGATACCGTGGCTGATTGCTATAAAGCGCTCGGCATTATCCATTCAATTTGGAAACCGAACTACGCACGTTTTAAAGATTACATTGCCGTCCCAAAACCAAACGGCTATCGCAGTATTCACACCACGGTTTTCGGACCCGAAGGAAGAGCGACCGAGTTTCAAATCCGCACCACAGAAATGCACGAAGAAGCACTCTATGGTATTGCCGCTCACTGGAATTATAAATTGCAACGGAGCGAATCCCTTGAGAAAACCCCGCGTTGGGTGCAAGAAATTCTTGAAATCCAAAGGGAAGCCAAGGACAGCCAACAATTCTTGCAAGAGATCAAAGTTAACATTTTCCGAGACCGTATTTTCGTCTTTACTCCAAAAGGCGACGTTCATGACTTACCAAGCAATTCAACGCCGGTCGATTTTGCGTATTCCGTCCATACCGATATAGGAAACAAATGCGTTGCCGCTCGAATCAACGGACGTATGACTCCCCTGGAAGCTACATTGAAAAACGGTGATATGGTTGAGATTATTATCGATCCGAATCGCGCCGGGCCGAATTATGATTGGCTTGATTTTGTTAAAACGCGCCGCGCTCGAGTGAAGATTAAACAATACGCCAAACGATCTCGACTCGACAGCTTCAAACGTTTCCTCCCCGGCTTTAATAAAAAATAATCCGCTTTCGCGGATTATTTTTTACCATCTACCCATTAATTCATCTTTGAGTTTGCCGGTTCGGCGTTCATATTCTTTTTTCTTGCGTAAATCAAGTCCGATTAACGCGCTCTTGCGCTTGGCTTGTTCATTCTTATCTTTACGGTGATAGCGGTTTTTACGCGCATCATACAGACGACCGCTTTGCTGCAGTCGCTTATTAAAGCGTCTTAGGAAACTTTCAAAAGTTTCGCCTTTTTTCCGTTTAAATTCTACCATTAGGACACCTGCTTTCTAGTCTTATAAAATAAGGTTTTTAGATTCTAACCTAAAATAACTCTCAAGTCAAGGATGCTATTTTACCCCTAACCTCTTCTCCAATTCATGGATTATCTTCTTGGCATCAACAACTTCCTGCGCGCCTGACTCCATATCTCTAATTATAATTGTTCCGTCCATCAATTCTTTTTGACCGAGTACCAAGGTATAACGAACATTCATCTTCATCGCTTCTTCCAATTGATGCTTGAGGGCATTATGCAAAAATCCCTGGCTGACTTTGAAGCCGGCCTTACGCAACTCTTCAAACAAAGCCAAGGCTTTTTGACGCGGCGCATCGCCAAGTTGGGCGAGATAAATTTCTGCGGAAGCTTCCTCTAACGGCATCTCCAGACTGCGAATACGGCTGACGGTTTTTTCAATTCCGACTGCAAACCCAACAGCGCTCGTCGACTTGCCAAATAAACGGTCAAACAAGGCATCATATCTGCCGCCTGAACCGAGCACCGCTTCTTTTCTGCCCTCTTCTTCCGGAGCGATAAATTCAAATACGGTGCGGCCATAATAATCGGCAGCGCCGAACAAGCGATGATTCAAATTATACGGTACGCCGAAAGCATCAAGGTGTTCGATAACCGTAAAGAAATGGTTTTTAGCTTCTTCGGAAAGGAAGTCAACAATAGCAGGCGCATCCTGATTCAGTTCAACCAAACGTTCATCATTGCTCAAGAGCGCTTCGATTGGTTTCTTGCTTATGATTTTTTTAAGTTCAATCGGCAATTTCAATTTTTTGGAATGCTCCTTATAGTATTCTGACAATTTTGCGCTGTAGGCGGCACGGCACTCGGCATCACCCAAACTATTGATATCGACCCTGATATCGAGCTGCAATTCTTTGAAAAAATTATAACCGATCATAATGACAAGCGCATCGGCAATCGGTGAAGCGTTATTGATAATATCCAAACTCCATTGTGTGTGCTGACGCCACAATCCGCTTTGAATCCGATCACAACGAAAGACCGGTCCGAACGAGCATAATTTTACAAATTTTGTATCTTCCACTAACAGATTATGCTCCATGACTGTTCGAGCCAAGGAGGGTCGAATCTGCGGTCGAAGTGCAACTTTATCTCCGTCCGGATCAATAAAGCTGTAGAGTTGATTGGCGACAATATCGCTTTGTTTGCCAAGCGCCCGTTCAAAAAGACCAAGCGGTTCTATTACCGGTGTTTCCAGTCGTTCAAAATCGTAAATGCGCGCCAACTGCAAAGCTTTATCAGCGACTAAGCGCCAATACTTCCATTCTTCAGGAATAATATCCTTAAAACCTTTAAGGCGTGCCGGTGGTTCGGTTTTACGCGAGGAGCGCGGCGCTGCCGGAGCTTTTTTCTTGAATTGTGAATTACGTGCATTCATAAAATGAAATTATTTGCTCAATTGGTAAGAACCGGTTTCTACCATCCCGACGCGGTTCACGGGCCAGCCTCGGAAAAATACTCGGCCGATAATAAAACTCTTTTTAACTGCGCCGAAACTGCGGGAATCTTTGGAGCCGTTGCGATTATCTCCTAAGACAAAATACTCATCAGCCGAGAGCTTAACCGGATCCTCGGACAAGGCGATAGTTGAGGTGTAGGTCGGCAAATAATTCTCAACAATTTTCTGCGTTAGACCTTCGGCGTCTGTCAGATATACCGCTCCGTCTTTGATTGCAATCGTATCGCCAGGCAAACCGATGACGCGTTTAATATAATATTCCTGAGGATCTTTCGGATAGCGGAAGACGATAACGTCGCCGCGTTTCGGAGCATTGAAACGATAGGAAATTTCATCAACCATCAGGTATTCGTGTTCATGAAAATTAGGTTCCATTGAAGCGCCTTTGACATAAAACGGCTGTACCAAAAAATAGCGTACCGGAATGATAATGGCCAGAGAAATGACCACCATCTTGGCAATATCAAGGACGAATGCGAAAAACTTCTTCATATTATTTTAATTTCTTCTCGGTCTTTAAAACATCAACCGTAGTCTTTATAACAGTATCCGGATTTAAGGACAAGCTGGCAATGCCTTCCTTTACTAAAAATCTTGCAAATTCAGGGAAATCACTTGGCCCTTGGCCGCAGATGCCTACTTTCTTATGCATCTCTTTGCCGACTTTAATGAGGTATCTAATTAAAGATTTAACTGATTCGTTTTGTTCATTGGCCAAGCCCGCAACATGCAGGTTACCGGCGTCTCGATCAATACCGAGCGTAAACTGAGTTAAATCATTTGATCCGATGGAGAAACCGTCGAAGATTTTAGCAAACTTATCCGCCTGAATAATATTAGTCGGGATTTCAGCCATGGCATAGACTTCCAATCCGTTCTTACCGCGCTTAAGACCGTTCTTGGCCATCAAGTCCAAAACTTTCTTGCCTTCTTCAACCGTACGGCACATCGGAATCATCAATTTGACATTGGTCAATCCCATGTCATCGCGTACGCGTTTCAGGGCTTTACACTCAAGCGCAAAGGCCGGAGCATAACGCGGGTCATAGTAGCGGCTTGCTCCGCGCCAACCAATCATCGGGTTGGACTCAATCGGTTCAAATTCTCTACCACCGATTAAATTAGCATATTCATTTGATTTAAAATCAGATAATCGAACAATTACCGGCTTAGGATAAAACGCCGCGGCAATAATAGCGATACCTTCCGCTAACTTATCTACAAAGAAATCGGGTTTGTTATTCCAAGCGGCCGTCAGGCGTTCAATTTCGCGCTTGGCTTTTTGATCTTTCAGATGCGGATAATTAAGCAGCGCCAAAGGGTGAGCTTTGATATAGGTATTAACAATAAACTCTTCTCGCGCGAGACCGACGCCGTCATTCGGAATGAAAGACGAAGCAAAAGCCTGTTCGGGCGAACCGATATTCATCATGATTTTTGTCTTTGGACGACCAAGTTTCTTGACGTTTACTTTACTGACTTTAAACGGCACGATTCCGGGATACACATATCCGTCATCGCCTTGCGAACAATCCACGGTTACCTTATCACCCGGTTTAATCGTCGTTGATCCGTTTTCCGTACCAACCACACACGGGATTCCCAATTCTCGCGAAACAATGGCCGCGTGACAAGTTCGTCCTCCCTTATCAGTGACAATGGCCGAAGCAATCTTCATAATCGGTTCCCAGTCAGGGTCAGTCATATCGGTTACCAATACCTGACCTTTCTTAAACTTCGCGATATCTTTGATGCTCATGATGCGGTTGGCAACGCCGGAACCGATTTTAGCTCCAACACTTTTACCCGTAACAACCGCTTTGGCGTGAGCGGAAAGCTTATACGTTTCAATAATACTGTAATCGCGTACGCTATGAATTGTTTCCGGACGAGCTTGTACGATATAAACTTTCTTGTCAGCGCCATCTACCGCCCATTCCATATCCATCGGACGGTTATAATGCGCTTCAATGGCCATGGCGGCGCGCGCCAATTCTTTTACCTGGGCGTCAGTGATTGCGTATTTCAACTGATCGCCTGCCGGAACCGCGATGTTTTTCACCGGTCGAACCCCGGCTTTCTTGTCATAAACCATCTTTATATTCTTGTGTCCGAGATGGCGGGAAATAATCTGTCCGGTTGGTTTGAATACTAAAAATTCATCTGGATTAACACGACCCAAGACGATATTTTCTCCAAGTCCGTAGATGGAGTTGATTAAAACAACATTTTTAAAACCGGATTCGGTATCGATGGAAAACATAATGCCGGAAGAACCGAGATCCGAGCGAACCATTTTCTGAACACCGACTGACAGAGCAATTTTAAAGTGATCAAATTCCTTATCAACGCGATAGGAAATGGCGCGGTTGGTAAATAATGAGGCAATACATTCTTTAACGGCCTTTAACAAAACTTCATGTCCGCTTATATTAAGGAAAGTCTCTTGTTGTCCGGCAAAGGAAGCGTCAGGCAAATCTTCAGCTGTTGCTGAGGAACGAACCGCCACTGAAAGATTCCTTGTTCTATATATTTTTGAAAGTTTGTCGTAGGCAATAATAATTTCTTTTTTTAATTCTTCGGGAAACTCCGCTTTGATAATCGCCTCGCGCACCTTTAAGCCGCGTTTGCCCAAATCAGTGACATTGTGGGTATTCAAACCTTTCAGTATTTTCCTGATTTCAGCTTCAAGGCCGGTGGCTTTAAAAAAATAACGGTAGGCTTCGGCCGTCGTGGCAAAGCCGTTTGGTACGCGGATTCCTTTGGGTGTCAGCGTCCTGAACATTTCGCCAAGCGAAGCGTTCTTACCGCCAACCGAAGGAACATCCTTGATGCCGAGTTCCTTGTAGAATTTAATGAATTTCATATTCATTTAGAATTTTATTTTTTGGCTCCATTCATAAATAAACGGACCCTTCCAATATTCTCCGCTGTAAGCTTTGATGATACCGATGATAGAAATAATCAACAAGACAATAAATAGCAGTTGACCGATAATAGGGATCCAGACGAGAAAGCTCGCGATAACATCGATAACAAAAAGAATCATGCCTTGCTTGGCATGGAATTGGGCAAACTTTGATTTACGCTTTAAAAGCAAAGGAATCAAGAACAAAATCCAAAGATAGGACATGGCCGCGATGATCTTATTTTCCTCAACGTCGGCGTCAAAAACTTTTTGTTCGGTCATATATGTAGCTTATTAGTTTATACACATAGTATAGCATAAATGAAAAAGCGCAGTCCTCGAAGGCCCTGCGCTTACTATATAAAGGTACAACGTTAATACCATGGCATAGTGACGATTACGCCCACTTGATTCATGGTGCTTTGAAACAAATCAATCCCCTCCTTTCATATACATTTTTCTGTTTACATTCCGCCCCCGGGACGCCGCCACGGGTAAGGATAAATTATTTCCCAGCCTACTTTTTTAACAGTGAAACGAGAACCGAAGGTCTTTTTTAAATCTTCACTCCAGGTTAAATAACTTTTCTCGTCAATAATATGATCTGCTTCAATGCCCTGCAGCTTTGGGAATTGCTCTAGGAGAGCCTGTTTGGCAATTGATAGATAGTCTCCCGGAGGGATTTTTTTATTTTTTTCTTCTGCTACGGAATCAATCATAAAACGTTGAAGCTGCGAAGCTTCAGTTTTTACCACCGCCCTGCTACGAAGAAATGGGACATCCAAAACAATCGCGAAAACAGCCGCCGGACTAAAACGTTTGGTGCCCTTAGGTTTTTGCCGCATTGTTATGCAGCGTTTTTTTGATTTTAATAATGTAACCTTTCTATGGTTTCTCATTTCTACCTCGTTGTGATTGTATTGTTTAAGAACTATTTGTGCGGGCGGAGAGACTTGAACTCTCATGCCTTGCGGCACCAGCTCCTAAG
>CAYUIC010000011.1:0-23139 GCA_964444675.1 uncultured Gammaproteobacteria bacterium
CCTTCCACCAAGCAAGCCTCAATGCTTTCCATACCGCGCGACTTGGCTGTGCCAATCGAAGGCTCGGGTTATGGCAAAATAAACAGCATTGCCGCCTATGCCGAACAAAGTGATCCGGGCAGCGGGGGCTTGGCTTCTTCGCAAGCCATCGGCGACCTCTTAAACTCTCCGATTGATTATTATGTTCGAGTCGACTTTAGCGGTTTTGAAAAAGTCATCGACCAAATCGGGGGCGTTGACGTGTATGTCGACAATACACGTGATGATTACGCCTATCCAATTCTCGGAAATGAAGACAATGCCGATTACTACAGCAGATATGAGCACTTGCACATCGATCAAGGATGGCAGCATATGGACGGATCACTGGCTCTTAAATACGCTCGCTCGCGCCACGGCGTAGGCGGCGAAGGATCAGATTTTGCCCGCGCCCGACGTCAACAGAAAATCCTGTCTGCGGTAAAAGAAAAAATCATTTCAGCCAATTTTCTTTTGAGCCCGACCCGGGTTTCTTCATTGATCAGCACCTTGCACGGCAATATCTCTACCAACCTGAAAGTGTGGGAAATTTTAAAACTCTGGTCGATTGTAAAAAATATCGATACTTCGACGATTATCAATCGCGTACTTGATAACAGCGCTGCCGGTCTACTCGTTGATGACAGAGGTCTTAACGGCGCGTATATCCTCAGCCCGCGCAGCGGAGACTTTTCAGAAATCCAATATCTATTCAACGGTATTTTCGGAGCCGTCTCGGACACCAAAGTAAAAGGCAGCTCACAAAGCAAAGAAGATATCACCCTCACTATTTTCAATGGCACCTGGGTCAATGGTTTGGGTAGTCGCGTAGCGCTTGATCTTGAACGCGAAGGAATCAATGTCGTTGAAATCGCCAATTCCACGCGTCATAATTTTGAAAAATCAGTTATCTATGACTTAAGCTTTGGCGCTAAACGCCACGCGCTGCAAGAACTCAAAGAAAAAACCAACGCCAATATCGCACCGACTTTGCCGGATTGGCTGAAAGAAGAGCTAATGGCACGCAACGCTGAACGCAAACGCGTGCAACCTGACTTTATTCTTATCCTCGGAACCGACGCGGATGCTTCTGCCTCCGGAACGGAAAATACCAATTAAATGAAAACTCCCAAAGCGCCACTCGTTGTGATTTTCGGACGCACCAATGTCGGAAAATCAACTCTTTTTAACTGCTTGACCGAGCGGCATGGTGCTTTAGTTTCTGACATCCCGGGAACAACCCGCGACGCCAACCTGGCGAGTGTGGTTTGGCGCGGGCAAAGTTTTGATCTCGTCGACACGGGTGGCTTTATGGATTTTGATTTTTTACGTTTGAAAAAAATCAACGCGCAAACAATCGACGAATTTGTTCAAAAACAAGCTCGCGACTATATTAAAAAAGCCGACCTTATCTTATTTGTTGTTGACTCACGCGATGGATTGTTGCCGCAGGATAAAACAATGGCGCAAATCGTTAAGCGTATCATTCCTAATAAAAAGAATATTCTGGTTGTTGCAAATAAAGCGGATAAAAAATCTCTAGCCAATACAGCTTCAATTGAATTTATGAAACTCGGCTTAGGCGACGTTGCCCCGGTTTCAGCCACCACGGGAATCGGCACCGGCGACATGCTTGATTTGATTTATACCAAAATTGATCCGATTGAACGCCAAGATGAAATTAATAAAGAAGAAGCGCCTCGTTTAAAAGTCGCGATTATCGGTAAACCTAACGTTGGTAAATCAAGTTTGATTAATGCCATACTTGGTTTTCCTCGCGTTATTGTTTCGCCAATTCCGCATACAACCCGCGAACCGCAGTATGCGCGGTTTAGCTACAAAGGAAAGGAAATTGAATTTGTTGATACGGCCGGTATCACTAAACACGGACACAAAGTAGAAAACCTGGAAAAGTTCAGTATGGATAAGAGCTTGGCCGCCATCAATAAATGCCAAATCGCTATTTTGGTCTTAGATATTTCCGAACCTTTAACCAAACAAGACGCGCGTTTAATTGAAGAAATAACGGGACGTCATAAGAGCTTAATTTTCGTCGCGAACAAGTGGGATTTAGCAGAGAAAAAAGATCCGAAAAAATTTACCAATTATATATACGGCGAACTTCCTTTTGCAACCTACGCGCCAATTCAATTTTTATCAGCCAAAAACCGAGCGCGCATCGATCAGTTATTGGATTTAATATTAAATGTCGCCGAACAACGTTATATCATGCTACCTGATTCAGCGACCGACAGACTGCTGCGTATGGCTGTCAGAAAACATAAACCAACCAAAGGCAAAGGGACAAAGTACCCGCGTATCTATGAATTTAAACAAGCGAGTGTCAATCCTCCGAGCTTTATGGTGCAAATCGGACCCCGCCAAAGTATCGCCGATTCTTATTTGCGCTTTTTAGAAAACCAATTGCGTGCCAAATTCGGCTTTCTCGGCACCCCTATTTCAATGTGGGTAAAGAAAGGCCGTGACGTGCACGGACTACATAATTCATAAACTTTATTATGTCAAAGCTAGAGCAACTTACAGAAAACAGAACGACTTCAGAGCCTCTCTATCTTGATAAAGCAAAATACATCTACAAAGAAGCTAACGAGCAATGCGAACTCATCTTTGAAGAAATAAAAAAATATCAAGAGAATAAAAACTCTCCTGAATTTTCAGATACATGGAACAATGAATATTTAACAAATCCGGATAAGTTTTTTAATGAAGAAAATATTGAGCGTTTAGCAACCCTACCCCAGTCAAAAAGACTATGCTTACTAAGCAAAGTAGCCTCCTCTATTAAAATGAAGCCTGAGATGACTCGCTTGTTGTTTGAAAAGTTCCCCGAAGACTTAGTTGCAGTGGCATTTCTGTTTGACGATGAACATGGTCACGCTTCTGACAACCATAACTTTTACCTATATTCTCTGTGCGCTACTGATTTAAAAGGAATAGATCCGTCAATTCAAAAACGATTTCCGGGTTTCAATCAATATGAAGAAATAGCAAAACGACGTTCTGGCGCGAGCAATCTAGTAATGGATAATTTCAATCCAGTTGGCTTAGAATACTTTAAAGAGTTTGATAGCAATTTACAAAAAGACTTATTTAATATTCTAGAAGAGGCGGATGAAGTGGCACGGACAGGCGATCAACTTATCGACCCAAAAAAACTTTTTACTGATAACTATGAAAAATTGTTACCAGAAGAAAAATCTTCTTTTTTAAGAAAATGTCTCTCTACACTTCACTACTCACTACTGTTTGAAGAAACATTTAATAGCGCATTTACCGAGGAACATGTTAAGGATAGCGAGCAAAGACGAAAAGAACGAATTAAAGAAGATCCTTGGTATGCCAAAATGGGGTACGATGTTGCGCATTCAATGATTTTTAATAGCTACCAACCATTCGCAACCTATAGTTTTGACCAAGAGTACTACAACCGAGAGATGAGTTCGACTGCTGAGATTGGCGGGGGTATTGAAGAATATCCTTATCATAAAATGATTATCGCCGTTTTGGAAAAATTAAAAAATATCCCCGGTCAAGAAGAAGATAACATTGAAACCATTCTTGATTTCTGGAGCAAAAACAAAAACCCGATTTTTGCCAATGTTGTGAGCGATTGCTTATCAACTCAAAATCCAGAATATACCGCTCGTGCCACAATGGCTAGAATAAAAAATGAAAAAGGCGACAAACAACACCTGACCGCCTTACTGTATCGCCTCGAATTAGGAAGAATGAATATTTCAAAAGAAGGGGCGGAGTATTTAGAACGAATGTATGACTTGGGTGAATACAATAACGAGAATGGTCATATTGAACGACTAACAAACGAGGGTGAGATTGGCATATTTAATGAAGAGCAAGAACTTATTAAATATTTTCACCTAGGCGATTTAAGCACCCCCGAAAAGAAAATTCGTGCCAAGCTATTTGATATTAGCTATGAAACTCTTTTTATTGAAAAACCCAATGAGTCTGAGGAGGAGAGATCAGAACGACTCCGTTATGTTGAAGAATTTAAAAAAAATTATCATGCCATTGCCGAGGAGCATATTTTTAAAGAAAGTGGTGTACGCCTTAACAATTTAAGCTTTAAAGAACAAGGTTGGTTCCTTATATATTTTAATAATGCTCCAGAAACCCAAAAAGACAGACTGCGTAATTTCGTAGCTCAGCACGGCGAAGAAGGCATTAAAACATTTTTAAGTCTCGAAGAGAATAACGAGGATGGAGCAGAAAATATACTTCAACTAGCAGAAAACTTGAAACCTGAGTTGGCGGAATCTATTTATAATAAATTCAATGAGATTGTCAGACTTGCTAAAGAGGCCGATGAAGTTATAAGAAAAGAACTCTTTAGCGAAGAGGCTAATAACAACATCAATGTAAACCAAATCAAACGTGAACTTCTAAAGAATAGTGTTAAGATAATCAATAATTTATCTAACGATGTTGCAAATGCTCAATCCGATCCCAACCTAGTAAAAAATATTTGGAAGAAGCTTGAAAACTGTAAAACTGAAGTCATTACATTGGCCTCAGTATTACGAGCTGCGAAGAAAGAGGGAGCTAGTCTCAGCATTGAGGACATCGCTGCCTTATCTTTAAATATAAACTCTTATGGTGAAGATCTTACGGATAATGATAAAAAACAAATTCTAAGTTTAGCTAAAGAAAATTGGGAAACACTAGGTAATGATAAAATGACGGCTGCTATGTTAGAGAATCTTAGTGAGGAACTTAAAGATACGCAAAATAAAAAAATCTATACGCTAAGATATAGTGGTGAGATTATCGGCATCATACGTTTTAACCCCACTGATCATAACACCCTTTATTTTGGATCATTTAATGTTAATAAGGATTTGCGGGGACTCAATATTGGAAATCAAATGATGGAATTGGCCCTACTAAAAGAATCGGAAAAAAGAGATTTGGAGGCTGCGGCTGATATTAAAATTCCTGTTTTATCAAATTATTTAGAAAAAACATGCATGAGCATAACTGGTGTCGCTGAGAACTTTCATAATAGCGGTGAAACTTATTGTTATATAAAAACAAATCGAAATAGATTCCAAAAATCATTAAATAATGAAGATGAGTCGGAAGAATCTAAACAACAACTTATTAAAGACGCTATAGATCCGGAAGATCTGCATGAAGTCATAGGTTCAGCTCGCATTGTTTTAAAATGTAATTTAACCAAAGACTTTGCTAGTTATAAAAATGCATTACTTCAATTAGTACCAAGGATTGATGATCAGTATCAACCACTTGAAGAAAGCGACGGAAGGTACACAGTAACTCGTTACTTGAGAGATCGGAATCAAACTGACTATGTATGCTACCTTGTTTTTGAAAGAAATGACGAAAAAGAGAATATCAAAAATATTAAACAAAAAAAAGCTGCGTAAGCAGCTTTTTTAATAAGATTCTCTTAGTTGGGCCCAAATGAATTCAAACAATAATTTGTGCATTTGATAAATGTTATCATCGTGAATAATAATCCCCAACTTCCTATCACCTTCAATAACCTGATAAGAAATTTTTCCATCATAAATTTGCATACCAGTTTTAAATTGATAAAAATCTTTACCTAGAAAACGCACCTCGGTATTTGTTTTAATATAGTCAGCAACAATCTTATGAGTAGTTTCCGTATCTGGCACTATAATCTTTTTCTTTATTCCGCGTTTATCACGCTCTCTTGCTAATCGAGCCTGTATCTCTTTAATACCCTGTGAAAAAACTTCAATATCAGCATAGGTATAAATCTCTGTCTTGCTTTCAAGGCTATCGTTTAACACCTGCTCGATCCCTTCGTCTCCCTCGTAAAAATAAATACCCGGCTTATTATTGGCTAAATTGTACATTGAAACCAATTCGGGCAATAGACCGGCTAAACGCTGCCGAGCTTGATTTGCTTCTTTTTCTTTATTTTCTATAATCTTCTCCAATTTTGCCGGATGTTCGCTGCGAAATAGCGCAATTTTCCCTTTTTCTTGCTTTTCCACTAATCCCAAAGCTAGTAATTCGTCCAAGCCTTTATAGGCTACACCCCGAGGAATCGAGGTTTTTTGGGCTATAACACTGGCTTTTGCTTCACCAAATTCCAATAAATAAGCCATTATTTCCGCTTGAGTTTTAGTTAAACCAAGCTCATTTAAGATATCTTTATACATACTTATACTCTCAGTATAGCATATCTATATATTTTGTCAATATGAATAATGACAATATTAATCAATATTTATCTATATTTTAGTCAATATTGTCAGTATAAATGTGAATAGATAGCGTATTTTGTTATAGTTATTATTGACATATTTGTATAAACCTGTTATACTACAGTTATCAAGCTAAGAGATTCGGAACACAGCTCTTTCAATAAAACAATCGTCGAGCAGGATTTAAGTCTTCTAAGTCTCTGAGGAGAGAGTTACCAGACAAGCCTTCAATAAGAATCGGAGAGACGACCGGTTATTATCGAGGACGATGTACTAGTAGGGCGTGACGATGCTGCTGAAAAACAGCGGATAAGTTCCCCGAAAGACATTCCTGCCAACCGTCTTAGTAAAGAGATCGGTTGGAGATAAAAGCTTAACCACCTTTTGTCTTCATAAACCTCTTTATTACCATTCTACAGAAGACCAAACAGGTTTTCATAATAGAAAATATAACCGCCTATGCCTCATGGCTCCGCCGAGATAACAGAGGAGAGACTCCCCTACGCTAAAGCTTCAGGGAGTAAAGCCTGAACATTAAAAACTAAATAGTAAAGCAAACAGAGTTTCTTGTTTAGGATAATGCGAACGGAAGTTTATAAGCCCCATGCTTATAAACTTTCGAGGCATTATACTAAATAAAAATTAAGTCCTAAGGAGGACTAAAAAATGATAGAAAAATTCTGGACAGTAAAAAATGGGCAGATAGGAACTGCTCATTTAAATAGAAATTCTAAAGTCGTTGACTTTAGAAAATATCATAATGCAGTTCTTGGACTGCATAATAAAACAATTAATCTTCGGCCCGAGAAATCGGGACAGATCAATCCTGAGCCCTTAGTGCTCAAGGTTGAAAAAGAAGAAGAAACGATTGAAAAAGTTTTTGAAGGCGGCTCAGAAAGACGCCGCAAAATATATTTCGGCTCGTTTCAAGGAGTCGAAATAAAAATAATTTCTGGCGGAACTTATCTGTTCTGGCCGTCAGAAGCCATGAAAATGGATGCGGAGGAAAAAGAAAGGCTGGAAAGAGAGGCCTGGAAACAGTCTCAGGAGAATATAGTAAAAAATGCAAAAAAAGAGATAGCTTCTTTTCTCACCCCGGAAAACCTAGCGGGGCTAAATACAAGAGTTGTCAGACGATTTTTGTCAGGCAGAAAGGAGCTCTATGAAGTAATAGTTGAGTTATTACCCGACGCATGGAGAATGATCCCGTGGCAGGATGCTGCGGTATTTCTTAATTCATTTGATGCAAATAATTTAAGGATAAAAATTCTCTTTCTTCTTGAAGAGAGGAGGAAGGAAAAAAAGTTATCCTGGGAAAGGAGAAAAAATGGTAATTTGTTTAAGCTTGTGTAGCATTGGTTTGCTCATAAGCTCAGCGCTTGTCGCGTCTCTCAATGAGACGCTGGCAAGCGTAGGTTTAATTGGCTCGGCCTGCGCCTTGTGCGCGGCCTGGGCCATTGAAAAAGGTTTGAGAGGTTTCCTTGGTTAAAAACCTCTCTCTGTTCTCCGGATGAATATCCGGACTGATGAGCTCAAAAGAGCGAAAACAGAAGATCCTCCTTAATTTGAAATAATCTATGCGCTGACTATACCTAGTCGGTGTGAAGATTATTTTAAATTAAAGAATTAAGGCCAAAGGAGGCCGAAAAAATGGTTTATATAAAAGAAAATAAGGATGAAGTTATCCTTAATAAAAAAGAGTTTCTTGTTTTCCTGGCCAAGGTCAGGAAAGTTGTTGATACACTCAGTTTTTATGCCTCATCCTGGCATGAAATTGAGTTGGGGGAAGAGGAATCCGTTCTGATGAGCGGTTTTCTAAAAACCCCAGAAGGCTTTGAATCTGCTGAGAAAATTTTCTCAGAAGATGAATGGAAGGACGATGTCAGCCGTTACTACTGGCATCAAAAAAATAAAGGTTAAACTTAAAAAGGTTTTGGGAAGTTTATTTGGTTATAAACTTCCCGCTGTTCTCCGAATGTGTATTCGGACTGATGAGCTCAAAAGAGCGAAAACAGAAGATCCTCCTTAATTTGAAATAATCTATGCGCTGACTATACCTAGTCGGCGTAAAGATTATTTTAAACTAACAAAGGAGAAAATAATGGAATATTTTATTCTTGATCCGCGCCCTATTGGTGCGGAAAAAAATAACGAGATTCTTTCCCGGGGCAATGTCCTGGGAATCGAAGTCACAATCCAGGCATTAGCCGAGAAATGCGACCTCGGAAATATTGACCCGCAGCACAGCGGGTCCGATCACGAAAAAGCCGCGATCGAAGAGGCGGCTTTCATGAGTCTTCCGCCCGCAGGGGCAAGGCTCGTAACCATCAGAGCCGACCTTGACTCGGTCGGAGCAATGGCTGTTATTTCTTTGAGAGCTCGCGGAATACGGCTCTCAAGGAAAGTTTTTTTCCGCATCGGCCTTATCGCCGAAGCGGATAAATTTGCAAGAGGTGCGTGGCAGGCGAAAGCATTGCCCAGTATCTCGTCTCCCTGGCCCGACCAGATGGAAAAAGAATTATCAGCAATGGCCTTGGCTGTTGCTGATTTCAAAGTTTTGTTAGCCGAGCGTGTTCGGTTGATGGAGAACTGGTTATGCCGCGGGGAAGAGCCCGCGACATACCGTTCCCTGGCAGATCAGACCAGGGAATCAATGATCACTGCGTTAACACGCGGCGAGATCAAGGTTGAAATTGACGGCAGGATTGCTGTCGTCACTTCAAAACACGCGGCCGCAACCGCCGTGGGCTATTGTTTGGCTCCGGTTGTTGTGGCAAAAAACCCTGAATTTTCTTTTCAGGGTGGTGAGCCTCACGTGAAGTTCACCATCTGCCAATTCCAGATGGGATTAGCAGATCTCAAATCGGCCGCTGCAGAGCTGTCGAAACTTGAGTCGGGTTGGGGCGGTTCCCCAACAATAATTGGCTCCCCTCAGGGAATCAATTCAAATCTTTCACTGGAGACCGTGAAAGAAGTTGTAAAAAGCTGCTTGTTCTAAACAGCTTTTGCAGGGGAATGGAATTTCCCATTCCCCTAATCAAAAAAATAAAAAAAATTGAAAAAAATTGAAAGAAGTTTTTCTTCAATTTGCTCAATGAGCAAAAAAATTAAAGATCTTATTTCCGCCAGAGTGGTGGAAATAAAAAAATTTGCTTCATCCCTTTCAGATGAGGGATGGATCTTATTCTTAATGAGGTCCGAGTATATCGGAACTCACGAAGAGTTAGGTGAGGGCAACCTCACAAAACTCTTCTGTTTTCATCCCTCCTTAAGGGATGAAATAAAAAAAGCGGGTTTTATGTCCATGCGTTTTCAGCATGGGCATAGGGAATCTTTCGAGGGCTACAATGTCCTCGAAAAATTTCTTGAGAAATTCAAGAAAGAAGATTCCCTTATTTTCCAGTTCGACCTGGAAGATAAGAATGAAGTCAGCAGCGACCTCTTCGGTTTCTGGGAGATTCTTTCTCCCCACGGTTTTTTTGACGGCATAAGCCACAAAAATCCAGACGGCAGCCCCATCTTAGACGGGGTTGAAGTTTTTCGGGAGATTAAAACCCGAGAGATTGCTGACGCTTACTACGTCAGCGAAAACAAGGAGGTTATGTTAACTCCTGCGCTGTAAAAGGTTAAAGGTTTCGGGAAGTTTATTTGGTTATAAACTTCCCGCTGTTCTCCGAATGTGTATTCGGACTGATGAGCTCAAAAGAGCGAAAACAGAAATTTGTCTTTAGATATTTGCCGCTACAACGGCCGATCAGGCCAGGGAGTGGTATTTTAATCTCCCTGACCTTATATATAAGCGGGGAGAAAAAAACTCTCTCCTCTAAAATACGGACTCTTTGGTCAGCTCGAAGACCTTTGTATCGGTGAATATATAAAGATAAACGAATTTTAGTATATAAGCCAAGTCTGATATACTAAAAATATGAAAATAAGCGTCGGCCTGGGTAACCCGGGCAAAGCATACGAAATAACACGTCACAACGCCGGCTTTATGGCCGTGGATCTTTTGGCTGAACAACATAATTTAACATGGGCCTTAGATAAAAAATCAAAATCTCTTATTGCTGAAGGCGATGGATTAATGTTGATTAAACCACAAAACTTTATGAATCGTTCGGGCGAAAACGTCGCCGCGATTATGCGCTATTATAAGATGCTACCAACAGGTCTTTTTGGAATAAAAAAAGACTCTGATCTAACTCAGGTCTTAACGGTGATTCACGACGAACTTGATTTAAACTTGGGAGATTATAAAATTTCACAAAACTCGGGGAGCGCCGGACATAACGGTGTTCAGTCAATTATCGATTCTCTTAAAACCAAAAATTTTAAACGCCTTCGTCTCGGTATATCAACCGAAGCGCGTAAGCAAATTCCCGGAGATAAATTTGTCTTAATGAAATTCAGTGAGGAAGAGTTAATACAACTGAAAAAAGTCATTACGGAAACAATAAAGCAAATGTAAAACCCGCCTGTTATCAGCGGGTTTTTTAAATACTAACATCACAGACTAATTCGGCATCGTAATATTAGTAGGCCATTGTTCAGGCCGGCACGTTATCGTAAGATTTTCAACATACTCTTCAATGAAACGTTTAACGCTTTCATCGAAGTGGTCCTCTACTGATATCAGATCTTTTCCCGGTTTGAATTCGCTCCGAGTATCGATACAGGTGTTTACGATTGTTCCAAGCGCACCAGGCTTCATCTTAAATTGTATCAAGGGCAGACTGTCCTGTGTAATCATTACGCGTGTACGGGAAAGAGGCACAGAGCTGAATATGTATGAATTATTGCAGGGATGCTTCCAGGAAAATGTAATATTATACTCGAGTTCCTGATTCTCAACAACTTTGCCGCTAAAAAAACCAAAATAGGTGTATAAACTGGACCTCTGATCATTACCTTGACGCATAGTATGCAACTGATGCTTTTCGGTAAACAACTGTAAAAACTTTTCTACTTCGATTATTTTGTTTTTTCGCAACTCCTCTTTCTGGTCGTCATATTGAGAACAATTGAACGACAGGATTGCGACTAGAATCGCACAGAATGAAACTATTTTTTTCTTCATCGTAGGCTCCTCGCCTTTTAAGTTATTGATTTTTCTTCAACAATTTTTTCTGAAACTTTCTTGCGAAATGTGATGCTATTAGAACCTCGTCTGGCAGCACCTGTTTCTTTCTCAAGAGTCCAACCATAGCCCGGGCAATTATCACTATATTCCAATTTGATACTCGCCATATTGTATTTGTTTTCTCCAAAGAAAATATAGTAGGTTATCTCTGTGTTCAATCCAACCGGTGATGTTTCACCTCTATGGAAACGTTCCAGTAGACTCTTCGCCAAAGATAGCGCTTCATTTTGGGTAAAAATATATGCATCGTCTTCAATGGTCCCGAAATGAGGCATTGATTCAACTTCTTCAACCTCAAAAGCGGGAACCGTAATTTCTTTATCAGTTAAAAGTCTCTTGAAGTCGGTCCACAAAAACATGAATATATAGCAACTCTCAGAGAAGAACTGTGTTGGTATAAAACTGTCTGCATCAATTATGATTGATGGCGGTGGCTCAATTTCGAGTGGCTCCCGCAGTGTTGACCAGGAGCTTGAACTCTTCCTTTTAATCAAAACAAATATAACAATAAATGCTATGAACAACGCCCCAATAATGATTAGTGTATTCGCCAATGAACTGAGTAAAAGTGTCATGTCAGTTCCTTTCTATTATGTTATTTTTAAAAAAACAATTAATAATCAATACTAAGATATTGGCCTCATTTTGTCAATATTATATTGGATAGAATAAAGGCGGGGAATTGTGTTCCACACCTTTTTTGTAATTCTATTTTTTGGACTCTTAAGCCCTTAGCCTATCCTCTGAGTCTTCCTGTGTTTCTTCATCTTCATCAGGGTCAAATTCATAATTATATGGTTCAAGGTTATATTCCTCTACTTTCATATTTCTTCTTAAGAATTTAATGAAAGCAACCATTAATGATACCAAGGTGATGAGAGTAACGACACCGATGCCAAGACCGAGAAGTATCCTGCCTTTATTTCTTTTATCGGAAAAAAAATCCAGATACCATTGTGAGGCTTTCTGATACCAAGTAGGTTCTTCATAACCTGGCCCGGCAATTTTACCGGATTGCATGTTATATAAACCGATTGGCTCAAAAAATCCTTTGATTTTATCATCTCTGAAAACAACATAGTGATCGCCGTCTATTAAATACACCCGGGGAGTCTTGTTAACTTCAAATCTTAGATTGACTCCTGTTTTTTCCTGAGATGAAACTGACTGTGCTATTAAGAAAATAGCGAAGATACTAATAAATAATTTTTTCAATTTTTATTCTCCTTTAATTGAGATACTTAATTTGTTATTTCGTTTTCTTCTGAATCTTCATCATTTTCTGAATCACCACTAGATTCAAAATAATGAGCCGTTGCGTCGTATTCACTTAAGGAAGCAAATTGATTTTTTGAGCGAATCTCTCGCACTTCATCAAGCGCCGCTATTTCTGCTTTAAGTGTTTCAGTTAATTCATTCCAATAACGCTTGGTTGCTCGGTAACAATAATACAATATTACAGAAGCAATAAGAAGGTACAAAGAGGTGTTAGAATCGTGAGTATTGTTCTGTGACACAACAATAGCCGCTATGATGCAGATTATCGATAAATACAAGCAAATTACAAATACTATTCTAAAGAAAAGAATATCCTTACTATTATCTGAGGCTATGAAATTCTTTAGAAGAAGATACTCCATATCACTCATTGGTTTATTATCCATTGTATAACCTTTCTATATATAAATTTAAATGTTCTTTAATTGACAATATTATAGCATTTTAATAGAAAACTGTCAATATACGGAGAAATGCATTTTTCTACTTAAAAACACCCCTTTTACGGGGTGTTTTGATGTTAAGCTTATTTAGCCTGAGCTTCGGAAACCTGCTTCCTATGAAGCATGTCCTCCACGATGACTGTAGCCGCCGTAGCGACCGGAATCGACAATAATGCTCCCATTACTCCTCCGACTGAGAAACCGACCATTAAGACCACCATACTGACAATCGGGTTAAGTCCCGCGGTCTTTTCCATGATTTTAGGAACCAAGAAGTTATTTTCAAGCTGTTGAATAATCAAGTAAAGAATCGCGACAAATAACGCCAAAGTCGGAGACTGGGTAAAGGCGAGGAAGACGGCCGGTACGGCGCCGATAATCGGACCCAGATAAGGAATGAATTCGGTAAAACCGGCAATCAAAGCAATCACCAAAGCGTACTTAACGCCAAGGATCAATAAACCGACATAGGTCAGAGCGAAAATTACCACACACAAAATAAGTTGACCGCGCATCCACAATCCGATTTTCTTCTGCATTCTGTTAAAGACATCCATGACATAACTTTGCTTATGTTCCGGAGTCAACGACCAGACCAACTTCTTAATGGCGTTTTTTTCAACCGCCATATAAAAAGTAAGGACCAAAATAATAACGAAAGAAAAAATACCACCAAAGAAATTATACACGGTAGAGAGAATTCCGCCGGCTGCAGCCTGAAAGTTTGAGCCAACCGAACCAATTGAAGATTGGATATTATCGAGCCAACCGTGTGCGGCGCCATAATCACGTAAGCCTGACAACATCTGTTGTACGCGATCTACATACATTGGAAAATCTCCGGCCAATTGAGTGAACTGTTCGATAATCGGCGGAATGATTAAATATACCGATAAACCAATAATACCTAACAACAAAATATAGATTATAGAAATACCTAAAACGCGGGGGACCTTTCTCTTTTCCATCCATTCAATTGAAGGTTCCATTGAGCTTGAAAGGATAATAGCCACAAATAAAATCGCCAAAATATCCTGAATCAAATAAGCAAAGTAGAGACACAAAAGCACTACTAAAACCCGGACCAAACTTCCGGTGGTCAGAGTTATGCGAGTTGAACTTTTTTCTTCTGACATAGATTTAGTAACGAGGGCGACGCGGACCGTTAAAGTCGCGGCGCGGAGGGCGCGAGGCATTGAAATCGCCTGTCTGCTTTCCTTTCTCATTTTCCCACAAATGCTGGTTTTCGGGAAGACCTTTCATACTTAAGTTAACGCGGCCTTTTTCATCTATTTCTTTAATCTTAACGCTTACAGTATCACCAATTGCAAAGAAATCAGCCGGACTAGAAACCCGGTATGGCGCCATCTCACTGACATGTACCATACCATCTCGGCCCGGAACCAATTCAATAAAGGCACCGAAGTCGAGCATACGAACAACTTTTCCCGTAAAGACTTCTCCCGGCTGGAATTCACGGACAATATTGTTAATCCAATCAAGCGCCTTTTTAACGCCTTCAGGCTCGGATCCGCAGACCATGACCAAACCGTCATCTTCAATATCAATCGTAACACCGCAGGCATCAATAATCTCATTGATAACCTTTCCGCCTGAACCAATAACTTCTCCGATCTTTTCCGGATCAATCGTCATGGTCGTAATGCGCGGGGCGTATTTAGACAATTCGGGACGCGGCGCAGAAAGTTCGGCGTTCATCACATCCAATACTTTTAATCTGGCTTTCTTTCCGTCTTGCAATGCTTTTTCAATAATGGCTTTATCCAAACCAATAGTTTTGGTATCGAGCTGAATCGCGGTAATACCGTCCGAGGTTCCGGTAATTTTAAAGTCCATGCCGCCTTCCCCATCTTCCAAATCTTGCAAGTCAGTCAACACTTCCCAACGACTCATGTCAGGCACTGAAGCAAGTCCCATCGCCACACCGGCCACAGCTTTTTTCAGTGGTACGCCGGCATCAAACAAAGCGAGCGATGCCGCGCAGGTTGAAGCCATTGATGATGAACCGTTAGAAGATAGAGTTTCCGCAACAACGCGAACCGTGTACGGAAATTCTTCTTTGGAAGGAATCAACGAAGCGATGGCTTTTTCTGCCAAAGCGCCATGACCGATTTCGCGACGACCCGGTCCGCGCATTGGTTTTGCTTCACCAACCGAAAACGGAGCAAAGTTATAGTGAAGCATAAATCTCTTTTTGCTTTCACCTTCAAGACCTTCCAATGATTGTTCGTCGCCGGGAGCACCAAGAGTAACAATCGCCATAACTTGGGTTTCGCCGCGAGAGAACAAACTTGAACCGTGATTGCGGGGCAACATTTCCGTATCGGCATCAAGCCCCCTGATTTCATCAAGCGCCCGTCCGTCAACGCGTTTCTTTTCTTCCAAAATCGCACGGGTCACTTCCGCTTCAACCGCAGCTTCTACTAATTGATAAATTGCAACTTTGCGATATGCAGCGTCAATTTCTTTTCCTTCTAAAAATTCATCCAATTTTTCTTTGATGGCGCTGACCGCAGCTTTGCGTTCGCCTTTGGTGTAATACACTTTATCAAACAAAATATTTTTTACATTGTCTTTCAACCAATCGCCGGCGAGTGACAAGGCTGATTCTTTAATTTCATCAACCTTAAGTTCCACTTTTCTCTCAACTCTTTCGTGCTTTTCAACTTTCAATGCGGTCGTCATTTCATTAATCAATTCAATGGCCGGTTGCATTGCTTTATGTCCTTCTAAAATTGCCTCAAGCATAATATCTTCCGGAACTTCCTTGGCGCCGGCTTCAATCATTACAACTCTTTCTTTGGTCGCGGCGACAATCAAATCAAGGTCGCTTTCAACGCGATCTTTATAGGTAGGGTTAAAATTAAATGCTCCGTTAACGCGACCGACTCTGATTCCGCCAATCGGACCTTTCCAGTCAACACCGGAGGCAGCCAAAGCCGCTGAGGCAGCAACAAGAGAAACGATGTCATAATCGTTTTCAGTATCAACTGATAACACAGTAATCACGACTTGTACGTCGCGACGAGATGCTTGATCAAACAAGGGACGGACCGAACGGTCAATCATACGGCCTGTTAAAACAGCATCATCAGTCGGACGTCCTTCTCTTTTTATCCAACGAGAACCTTTGATAATGCCGGCGGCATACAAACGTTCTTCAAACTCAACCATGAGTGGAAAGAAATCCATTCCTTCACGGGCGGTTTTAGCTTGCACAACAGTGGCGAGAACTACGGTTTCACCATATTGCACAGTAATGGCAGCATCGGCTTGTTTAGCAAGACGACCTGTCTTAAAAGTAAGCGGTCGGCCAAGCCAATCGCGGGTAAACACTTGTTCATTCTTCATATGTTTTCGTGTCTGCCCAACAAACTAAAGGACTATGGAAAACCACAGTTCTGTCTGTTTGTCGGCCAGACTAAATTAATTAATAAATTGTTAAAAGGGTGAGGTCTATCTTCCTATCAAAAACTTCCTACTTTCACTCAAGCTAATAAAGTCATCAACACTCTCGATTAATTTCGAAGAGGTTGTCTGACGAAACGCCATTGCTTCAACCCGGCAACCTTTGGCAGCCTGTAAATATTCGACTAAGGGAATATAATCTCCGTCGCCGGAAACCAACACAACAGTATCAACGTGATCCGCTAATTTGATTGCGTCAATTGCAATGCCGACATCCCAGTCGGCTTTACGAGCGCCGCCGGAGAAAACCTGCAAATCTTTTATAACGACTTCAAAACCTTGGTTGGACAATGCTTCAAAAAACATTTCCTCTTCATCATTGGAAGCACCGCGAATAACATACGCGATAGCGCGCACCAATTTACGATCAGCCACCGCCGCTTTCAAGACTTCCTTGAAATTGACGTGACGCTTATATAAGTTTTTTGCCGAGTGATACATGTTGGCGGCGTCAACCAAAACGCCGACACGTTGATCTTTGTGTTTTGTCATAGATTCCAAAGAAAGCGAGCTCGAAGCCCGCTTTCCGTTTTCATTACGAGTCTTTTTCTGTTGCATTGTTTTCTTCAATCATTTCATCAGTCATCAATTCGGCTTCAAGCGCCTTGCGCTCTTCTTCCTCTTCGATCATCTTCTTGGCAATCTTAAGCTTAAGTTTGGCTGCCAACTCCATAAAGGCTTTCTCATCTTCGCGTTGCAAGTATTTGAGCAAGCGGCGACGTTCGCCAACTTTGCGCAAAAGACCGCGGCGGGATGAATAATCGTGCTTGTGCATTTTCAAGTGATCGGTCAATTGAGTGATTTCCTCACTCAAGATAGCAATCTGCACCTGCGGGGAACCGGTATCAGTGTCATGCACTTTATAACGGTTAATGAGCCGTTGTTTGGCTTTTTTGTCTAACATAGTCGTTTGCTGGACCAAGAAATACCTTTAGGAGGGTAAAACCGAGTGCCAGTACATTAATAATAAGTAGCCTTACTCTACTACAAATTGATAAAAAAATCAAGACGTCGTACAATATGAAGCATGACCGAGAAAAGCCCTAAAAAATTAAACCAATTAGACCGCTCAATTACCGACTTTTTGGAGTATCTTGAAGTGGAACGCGGGCTGGCCGCCTTAACCTTGCGCAATTACGGTTTCTTCCTGCATCGTTTTGCCGATTTTGCCCGGGAACGCAATGTCACTAAACCTGAAGGCATTTCAAAAATCTTGGTTCATCAGTTCCGCCTGCATTTGAACCGCCTTCCTTCGCGGACAGAAGATTCAATAAAAAAGAATACACAAAATTATCATCTCATCGCCTTGCGTACCTTCTTGAAGTATCTTAATAAGAATGATGTTAAGACATTGAGTCCTGATAAGATTGAACTGTCAAAACAAGCGCCACGCCAGGTTGATTTTTTGGAAGGCTCTGATTTGGAACGTATCTTAGAAATGCCTTTACAGCATGCGAAAGATCCGCTACAGCAACTGCGCGACAAAGCATTGCTAGAAACATTATTTTCCACCGGGCTTCGTGTCAGTGAACTTGCGAAACTGAAAGTTGAAGATATAAATTTAGCTAAACCTGAATTTACCGTGCGCGGAAAAGGCTCGAAACTTCGTTTGGTATTTTTATCCGATACCGCCCGTCATTGGATAAAAAAATATTTAGCTGAGCGTCATGATCCAAATCCCTTACTTTTCCCGATTACGCCACGCTCGATCGAACGCTTAGTTTCTCGCTATGCGCGACTTGCCGGAATTATGAAACGGGTAACGCCACATACCATGCGCCATAGTTATGCTACCGACCTATTGATGAACGGCGCAGATATCAGATCAGTTCAAGCAATGCTCGGTCATGCCTCAATCACCACAACGCAAGTCTATACTCATATCACCGATCAGCAGTTACGCGATGTTTATAAAGCGTTTCATGGAAAAAGAAGAAAAGAATAGCATTGACAAAATGATTATTTACTGCTATTTTTAAGCGAGTGTTCGCGGATAAATTCGGTCCTCGTAGTTCAATGGATAGAACAGGAGACTTCTAATCTCTAGATGAAGGTTCGATTCCTTCCGAGGGCACAAGCCTTCGCAAAAGCTTCGGCTTTGCGAGCGAGCTGAAAATTAAATACATGGTGCCTATAGTTTAACGGTAGAACAGCGGGTTGTGGTCCCGCTAGCGAGGGTTCAACTCCCTCTAGGCACCCAAATATGAAATCCTATAATAATCCGAAAACCACAAAAAGTCTGCCTAGTAAAATCAGTGGCCTCGGTTTATTTGCCAACCAAGATATTAAAAAGGGGGAAGTAATTGGTGTTAAAGGTGGACACATTTTAACTTTAGCTGAGTTGGACGCTTTGCCCTATACCGGCAAGCATCCGGAGCTTCAAATTACAGAAGATCTATTTGTTGGTCCCACAAACGATAAAGAATATGAAGAAACCATGGTTTTTATCAACCATAGTTGCGAACCAAATATTGGTATGATGGGCAATATTGTTTCCGTTGCCATGAGAGATATTAAAGCCGGCGAAGAACTGACACAGGATTATGCAACTGTTGATTGCCGTGAATATTCGTTCACTTGCACTTGTGGTTCGACTAACTGCAGAAAAACAATTACCGGAAATGACTGGATGATTCCTGAAATTCAAAATAAATATTTTGATTATTTTTCTTCTTATCTTCAGCAAAAAATAAAGAGTTTATAAAATAAATCCATCAACGACCCAAGAAAAAAAATTAAATAAAAAGCCAGACACATGTGTATCTGGCATAACTCTGCTCATTTCAAACAGTTCTTAATATATCTCGTATATTTCAAAATAATTAGAAGTTTACTGTAAGAGTTTTAGTAATCCTCCAATTTTTTACTTTTAGCTTATATCCTGATTTTTTTGACCTTGATATGTGCTCAAAATACGGATCATCATTACTCATTGTATGATTACACACCTTAACGACCAATTTAGACTTACGGCCCGATGATTGCTTCTCCACTTTAAGAATCAACAATTCCCCCTTGTTATTTTTAGTAATAATGAGGGCGGCTTTAGCAGAAATAATTTTAAGTTGATTTCTTTTGAAATTTCCAAAATTATTTTTTTCCCAAGCTGTTGTATCTAGTAATTTAGGATAAGTTTTAGCATACTCTTCATCCCAAACCCTTATATGGTGACGATGGATTGACGCTATGTTCCATTCAATCCATTGCCTGAATTCCCGATCAATTTTATTTACCAATATACCGAAGCAATTTTCTTGCTGCAGAGTGGTACACTCTAAATATTCTTTTTTCGTCTCTGCCTTGCATTTCTTTGATTCGACATTAATCTCACGAGATGGGCAATAAAAGTAAAAAGGGGCTGAAATTAATTCAGCTATTGTTTCTAAGGAATAATCATAACCACATACGTAATCAAGAAAAAGATTAATTTTTCTTTCTAATTCCTTTAAAAGATTTAGTAAGAAAACAACTATTTTAAGAATGTTCATTTGTTAGACCCTCCTATGGTCTTTTTTAACTTAAGTTACAGGTTGTTAAAGAAAAAGCGCTGTATATACAAAAAAACCGCCCAGAAGGCGGTGTGTAACAAATTTAATAAATAAGATTACCGTCCCTGGCGTTTAAGCAAAGGCAAAGTAAAAAAGATATTTATTACGTTTTCGATACGATTTGTACTCATACAAAAGTATTCTAAACTAAGATATATAATGTGTCAAATTTACTCACTAAAGTAACTTTTCTGCTACCACTTCATATGCTACGATACTTATAATTAAATTCCAACTTGGACCCATTTCAAAATCAGCCCTTTTTGGGCTGTTTTTTGTATTGACAAAAAAGTTGAAATTAAGTAATATCTTTTATGGTCCAAAAGATCTTTAAAAATTCATTTGAGTTAAGTACATGACTTGGTTTAATTGCTAATCTCATCTTTTTATTACTAAGGTGGGGCCAGTAATTAAACTAACTATTTACATAACTTAAAATAAAAAACCATGTTTGGAAAAAATAAAAATGATGAGGAAAACAAACTTGATAGTATCAATAAAAAAACAATAAATGAATTACTGTCATCTGACCGGCCATCTGTTTTTACCTACTACCGCTGGAATAAAGAGGATACCCGGGCCGTCCTAAAAAAATGCAGTACGCTGAAGCATTATATTCTTCTACACAGAGCAGCGTTTAAAGCTTATCTCTTTATTGATAGAAATGATAATTTCAGAGTTACGGAAGAAACACTTGATATTATTTACGAAAATCTTATAAAGCCATTTACTGCTTTTTTAAAAGATAATGACTCTGACCGTTATGAGTATATGGGTAAGATCAAAGAACTTTGCCCTAATCTAGATACCCCATGGCTGGATGCCGAAAATAGCTGCGAAAGAGAGCTTCTAAGAACGCGCCTTATAGCAAGATGGAAAGAAGTTTCCAGGGAACTCTTTATATCTATAAAAGAAAAATCCCCAACCGACATAAAAAAATATGAGGCTTTGTTCCGTGTATGCAAAAAGGACGACCCAATAGTCCTTGAAATTGCGGATGAAATAAATAAGTTATCATAATATTTAAATTTTTATATCAACATAGCCTCTTTTAACAAAGAGGCTTTTTTATACAAAATTTATAAGATAAATCCATCAACGACCCATTCTAAAATCAGCCCTTTTTGGGCTGTTTTTGTTTTAGCTAAAGATATGTATAATTACTGTATGAACAAAAACCAATTTATAAAAATATTAGGTTACGCAGGAACCCTCGTTGCAATCGGCATGTTTATTTCTTTACTTGAAATTGCACAAGCCAATATGCGCGGTGAAACCACTATTATTATCCAGCCACTGATCACAATCCTTAACTGCTCAATTTGGTCTACCTACGCTATTCTCACAAAAGAAAAATTTGTCTTTATGGCAAACATGCCGGGGGTATTACTTGGAATAGTGACCGTAATTTCAGCACTATTATAATAAAAATAAATCCATCAACGACCCACTTCGTCACGCCGAAGCTCAAAGAGCGAAGGCGGGCTTCAAAATCAGCCCTTTTGGGGCTGTTTTTTGGTATAAAATCATAACACCCTAGTAGGGGTAGATTATAAAAGATATAATAACTTTATAAATATATTAACTATATGATTATTCTCATAATTCTAGCAATGTTTATTCTTTTCTTTTTACTGAGCTCCGCAATTTTACTGTTAACATCTAAAATATTTAAAGAGCAAAATCGAAGCTTTAAGAAGTCCATGCTTATTGTTTTATGGACATTAATCTGTTCTGGAGTAATGAGTTTTATTTTTTCATTAATTGAGACGAAGTCATTAAGTAACCTGCTTGTTGCAATTATTAGCTTTTTGATTTTTCATTATTTTTATAAAAAATATTATTCCACTTCATGGAAAAAATCACTGGGCATATTTTTAGTTTATAGCATTATCTCAACGATCGTGGCTCTGATCGTTATCATTCCTGTACGAACATTTCTTTTCACGCCATTCTACGTTAAAGGCGATTCAATGAGCCCAACCTATCAAAATAATGATTACCTTTTTGTTTCATTATTTAATAAAAAATTCTCTAAAGAAGATATAGTAATTGTCAGAAAAAAAGATAAGCCAAATACTTTCTTGATTAAACGAATAGTCGCAACCCCCGGTGAAACGATTGATACTACAACTTTAAATGATCAACAATATTTCGTACTAAGCGACAATCGTAAAACCAATGTTGATAATGGAGTTATTGAAGAATCAGAAATTTTTGGCAAAGTAGTATATAAAGCTTGGCCAATCTCCGGTATCAATGCAAATAAAACAACAACCGATCAGCTCTCAAATCCTGGTTATTGCGAACAGGACAGTGATTGCATCGCTGTTAAAAACCCAAGCAATGGTTGTTACTATAGCTTCTTTAATAAAAATGCTACTGACGCAATTAATGAATTTAAAAATAATCCAAAACCCATGGTAATGGATTGTCCGACGTGGAGCGAGGTATATTGCGATGCTAGAAACCAATGTACTGCTGAACGCCAATAGATGAAATGATTGAGTTAACTCGACCTGTATAAGATAAATCCAGAGCTGATATTTTTAGCTTTAACGCGCTGACCAAGACTTAAAAAAGTGTTATAATTAAATAGCTTATGTTTAATTTCCTCTCTATGAAAAAAATATTAGCTAGTTTCATTTTAAGCCTCTTAATAATAGGTTGCTATTATATTTCTCCGCAAAAAGTTAGTGCGGAAAGTCCGGTAACGATTGCCGTGTCGCCGCAGACTCCCCGGTCAGTAAGAATATCTCGTAACGGGACATATGTTCATGTCGCTACTTTTGTTGTCACTAATCCTATAGGAAATCCGGGTGCTCAAATCACGCTGGGAGATTGCGGTTTGGTTTCGATTCCATATGTTCCCCCTCAACCTGGACTAGCTACCCGCGCCCGAATCGGCAATACGGTCATTGCAGCACTAGGCTGCAACATGCCTTCCGGCCCCATCATTGTTGAGCCCGGACAAAGCATAG
>CAYUIC010000012.1:0-22970 GCA_964444675.1 uncultured Gammaproteobacteria bacterium
CGCAAGCTGAACAATTCAAATACGACTTGATGCACAACGATCAACAGGGCGAAGCCGGAAAATTGCCAGCGATGATTCTGGAAGTTATCTCTCCAATCATCAACGAGATAAAATATATTTTGGAAATTTCAGGTTCAAAAGACAACCGTCGCGTAGAGAAGATTATCTTGACCGGCGGAGGAGCCTTGTTGCCCGGTTTGACCAATCATTTGTCAGAATTGTTCAATATTAATGTTATTGTAGGCGATCCGTGGTTCAGGGTGGCTTATCCATATGAATTAAAACCGATTCTCGATAAGATTGGCCCTCGTCTGGCCGTCGCTATCGGACTTGCAATGAGAGAGTTTGATCATAAGTAGGAATTTCCCGAGTATGATTTCATGGTTAAAAAATGTAAGACGCTTGGTTCGCCGCAGCCAGCAAAAAATTTCTGAGCAGAGCATTAAGCGTGAAATAAGCGGCTTGGAGCGCGAGAGAGAAAAAGAACATAGAGCGTTGTTAAGACAGCGACGTTTTTATGAAAGGCTTCTGCATCGCAATAAGCCGGTTCCTTCGATTTTGAAAAAAGAAGAAAAAAGAGAAGTGCCTCATTTCCAAGTCACGCCTCCTCCGAAAGTCGAACTAAAGCCGATTCTCGCGCCCGAAATAAAACCTGCACCGGTTATGAGAGTTGAAAAAAATGAAACGGCGCCGCAAAAACAAACACAGCAACACTTTTTCGCTCATTTTTTCAAATCGTTCGCGAAAAAAAATTCCTTGGCGAAAAAATTGGCTCAGGAACGAAAACAAGAAGAAGCCGTCAAGCACAAGAACGAAGTAGAGGAGCGTTTTTGGCAGCCATATAACAGCGTTAAAGCTAACTTGATCAAAGATCAGGGCGTTTTATTTTTTAACTGGAAACAGCGCTTGCTGACTTTGAGTCTTGCCTTGGTGCTATCTTCTCTGGCTATCGGTTTGGTGTATGTCGGATTGTTGATTTGGCAGAAAGAACGATTGCGGGATAACGAATCAACTCTAGCCAACTTTGAAGCAATCAACGCAGAAATTGCTAAGAACGAACGTGAAATTCAAGACATTGTCGCTTTTAACCGGAAACTTGATGTCGTCAGTTTTATCTTGAGCAATCATGTATACTGGAGCAACTTCTTTAAATTTCTCGAGTCCAATACTCTAAAAGATGTGTATTTTGAGAAATTTACGGGAGATTTGACCGGGCAGTACATGATTCCGGCGGTTTCGCGCAATCTTGACGCGGCGTCTGCGCAGCTTGAGGTTATGAAAGCCTATCCGCTCGTGCGCAATGTGCAATACCTTGCAGGGCAGACTGTTGCCGACGCGAGCGGAGACGGGCAGCGCACAAAATTTAACCTGGAGATTTCGGTTGACCCGAAGATTTTTATTAAATAGACAGATGGCAAATATTACTTTTTCAAAAAAGAAAGAACCGAGCCAGTTGGTAAAGAATATCGGCGTGGTGACTTTTAATATTTTTGCCGGCTTTTTTAATTGGTTTGTCATTTTTATCTGTCTGACCATCCTCATCGTCGGGTATTGGTGGCTTGTTAAACCGAAGTACGATTTCATTGCGAGCGACCAGGAATTGACCTTTAAGGAAAAAGAATATGAAGATAAGGTACAATACTTGAAGCAGCTTAATGAATTGAAAAACCTCTACAAAGGAATCGGACAGGATGATAAAGATAAGATTGACGCAATCCTTTCCGCCAATCAGGACTTGGACCGTTTGAAGATCATTTTGTTGCGCGAAATTGGACAAGTGGGCAAAGAACAGAAAGTGGCCGTTGATAACATCGTGATCACTCCCTTGGATAATTCATCAGAAAAGTTTTTGAAAATTGCAGAAAATCCCAAGAACAATCCTTTGTATGAAAAACTGAGAATGGTGCAAGTGACATTCCTCGTCAAGCAAGTCGATTATCCTGTCATGCAAAAGATTTTGAGTCGCTTGGAAAAGAGTTTGCGCATCATGGATGTGACCAAAATCAATTTTGATCCGACAGTACGCCAAGCGTCGCTTGAATTTTATACCTATTATCTTGAACACTAATATGCTGGCCCAAGAAAACAAAAATTTATTAGTGACTTACCTGATTACGCTCGGCGTTTCAGTATTCTTGATTGTAGTTATCGTTAATTTCAACGGTTGGTTTTTCCCGAATGATGAATTAAAGCTCAGCGAATTTACACCGGCTTCGCGCGGCGTTATCAGCGAACGCGACTTGCGCTTCAGTCTTTTCAGTGATCAGAAGTTCGGTTCCCTGCAGCCCATTTTAAGTTCGGAACAACTCGCCCAGCCGAGCACCGACACATCGTCGGAGCCGACTGTCAGCGGTACAGCGAAGCCTTCGGTCAGACCGCAACTTGAGTTGCGACACGGCAATCCATTTTCACCTTTCTAAGTCTATGGCACGCAACCAATCCTATTTGGATAAACAAAAAAAATTACTTGATTTTCTCTTGGCTCGCAAATTGTTGAGCCCGGCGACTTCAAACGAGATTAATTCTGAAGTGGAATCCGGCAACCGTTCGGTTGACGATATAATTCTCGAGCGTAACTTGATTAACGTTGAGGAATTTATCAAGGCCAAGGCGGAATTTTATAATTTCTCGTATATTGACTTGGCTGACAAGGAAATCCCGGAAGAGATTTTGAACATCGTTCCGGTGAACGTCGCCGAACATTACCGTATCATCGCTTTTGACCGTGATCAGAACAGATTGAAAGTTGGGTTGGTTGATGCGGAAAATTTCAAAGCGATTGAGGCCATGGACTTTTTGGCGCAAAAACATAAATTGAAAGTTGATTATTTCTTGATTTCAAGTTTCAGCTTTAACAATGCTTTCAGTCAGTATAAGGATTTCAGCAAAGAAATTTCCAGCGCCTTGGCCACTAAAGCCAAAGAAGATTCAGGCAAACAGGAAGTCAGTTTAAAACAGGATGAAAGCATCGAATTCGAAGGAATTGTCAAAGATGCGCCAGTCGCCAAGATTGTGTCCGTTATTATTCGCCACGCTATCGAAGGCGGCGCATCGGATATTCACATCGAACCGTTGGCTAAAGAAACGCGCGTTCGTTATCGTATCGACGGTATCTTGCATAATTCCTTGATTTTGCCAAAGGATATTCACCAATCGATTGTCGCCCGTATCAAGGTGTTGTCCAACTTGAAACTTGATGAAACCCGTTCCCCGCAAGACGGTCGTATTCGTTTGGTTATCAACAACCGTGAAATCGACTTCCGCGTTTCGTCTATGCCGCTGTTAAGCGAAGAGAAAATTGTGATGCGTGTCTTGGACTCCACCAAAGGTATTTTCTCGCTTGATAAACTCGGTTTTATCGGACATAACTTTGAAATCGTTAACAAGAGTTTGAAGCGAACCGGCGGTATCATGCTGGTCACCGGTCCGACCGGCTCAGGTAAGACAACCACTTTGTATTCTTTATTAAATGTTTTAAACCGAGAGCAGACCAACATCGTAACCCTGGAAGATCCGGTCGAATATTTCATCAAAGGAATCAACCAGACGCAGGTTCGTCCGGAAATCGGTTTTAGCTTTGCTTCGGGTTTACGTTCCATTTTGCGTCAAGATCCCGATATTATCATGGTGGGTGAAATTCGCGACAACGAAACCGCAGAATTGGCGATTCACTCTGCTTTGACCGGACACTTGGTACTATCAACTTTGCACACCAAAGACGCGCTCGGAACCATCGCGCGTTTGGTCGACATGAATGTCGAGCCTTTCTTGCTCGGATCTGTTTTGAATATGACATTGGCGCAGCGTTTGACTCGCCGTATCTGTAGCTACTGCAAAGTGCCGCTTGAACTTGATGCGGGACTCGACCAGACAATCATGAGTAAAATTAAAGCAATCCCGCTCGATATTCTCAAACAGAATTTTCCTGACTTCACACCTGATAAATTGCAGTTCTTCCGCGGAGAAGGTTGCTCTCACTGCGGCAAAACCGGTTACCGCGATCGTATTTGTATTGCCGAGGCGATTGATATCAATCACGAAATGAAAAATTTGATTCTTAAGAAACGTGGCGCGTTAACTACGGAGGATGTTCAAAGCAACCAGCCATTTTTGACCATGGAACAAGACGGCTTGATTAAAGCCCTGCAGGGACTGACAACGGTTGAAGAAGTCATGCGCGTTATCCAAGACTAATATGCCGACCAAACAACCATTCGTATTACTGGTGGAAGACGATATGTTTTTATTGTCGTTGTACTCGACCAAATTTTTATCCGAAGGCTGCATTGTTGCCGGAGCGAGCAGCGCCGCCGAGGCTCTTGAGAAACTCGCTTCGCATAAGCCTTCCCTTATTATCCTTGATGTCATGTTGCCCGATGAAGACGGTATTATGTTGCTTAAAAAAATTAAACGTGGCAAAGGAACCGCCTCAATTCCAGTGGTCATGCTTTCCAATTTGTCCGATCCCTCTTACCGCGAGCAAGCTTTGATTTATGGCGCTGAAGATTATTGGATTAAGATGCATTATGATCCGAGCGAGATTGTTTCTAAATCATTGGCGATAATCAACAAGAAATAACATGGCGACATATAATTTTAAAGCAATCAATCCTTTGAATAACCACAAAGAAACGGGGCAGGTTGACGCTATCGATGAAACGCAAGCGACCGACACTCTGAGTTCGCGCGGTTTGCAGATTGTCTCTCTTAAAGAAGTGACTGTTCGATCGGCCTGGTCAGTGATGGATTTGATCGAACGCGTAAACACCAAAGACTTGGTTGCATTTTCTCGACAGTTTGCCGTCATGGTGGGTGCGAGCGTGCCGGTGGTTGAAACACTAAAGGTTTTATCTCAACAGACCCAAAAACCGAAACTTAAGCGTATCGTCGCCGAAATAAGCGACGAAGTTGACAGCGGTGACACCTTGTCCGGAGCTTTGGCTAAGCGTCCGGAATTATTTTCAAATTTCTATATCAGCGTTGTAAAATCGGGAGAGCAGTCCGGTAAGCTGGATGACGCCTTGAACTATATCGCGGATGAAATGGAAAAAGATTATGACATGAACTCAAAGATAAAAGGCGCCATGATTTATCCGCTGTTTGTTATTGTCATGATGGCCGCGATCGGAGTTTTGATGATGATGTTTGTGGTTCCGAAGTTAACCGCCATTATCGTAGAAACCGGCAGCGAGCTACCCTTGGCTACAAGAATAATGATTGCTATTTCCGGTTTTCTTATCAGCTACTGGTGGGTTTTGCTGGTGATTATCATAGCCGCTTTTGTTGCTATCCGTTTTTACCTCAAGAGCAAGATTGGCCGTGAGCAATTTGATTATATTATTTTAAAATTACCGGTTTTCGGCGAACTGTTACAAATGATTTTTTTGGTCCGCTTCACGCGTTCAATGAACACTCTTATTCTTGGGGGTGTTAACATTTCCTCAAGTTTGCGGGTGGCGGGGGAAGTTGTAAGCAATTCTTACTATCAGCGTTTAATAGAAGAAACCATCGCCGAGGTTCAGAGTGGCAACTCGATTTGTACTGTTTTTGTCAGGACCAAGGAAATTCCAAGTATGGTTTCGCAAATGATGTTGGTTAGTGAAAAAACAGGCAAACTGGACGTTTCTTTAGAAAAAGTAACTAATTTTTATAACCGGGAGATTACTACTATGTTAGCTAATCTTATGTCCTTGATTGAGCCTTCATTGATGGTAGTCATGGGTTTGGGTGTAGGTGTCATGGTTGCGGCTATCCTTTTGCCGATGTATAATGTAGTAAGCCAGTTATAACACTTGCCCCTTTAGGGTGTTCTGCGATATACTTATAGAAGAAACAAATACTATATGAAACAAAAAAATAAGCAAAAAGGTTTTACCTTGATTGAATTGTTGGTCGTTATTGCGATCATCGGCGTCTTGTCCACTATGGCTGTCGTCGCTTTGGGTAATGCCCGTGTGAAATCCCGTGATGCCAAGCGTGTGGCCGATATGCGCCAGCTCATGTCTGCATTGGAATTATATTACAACGATGCGGGAGCCTATCCCGTCACTGCCGGAGTCGCTCCGGGTAGCGCTATCAGCTACAGCGGTACTACCTATATGGCTGTTGTGCCGTCGAACCCAAGTCCGAATAACGATGGAAATTGTCCGGCAACCACTAACTATGCTTATTCTTCGATCAACACCGCCGCCTCATACATCATTACGTATTGTTTAGGCGGATCAATCGGCGATTTGGCAGCGGGAACCCACCGCGCTTCTCCGAACGGTTTGGCGAACTAACTTACTCTAGTGCAGATCGGCTTTCACACACATAAAGGTTTTACCCTCATTGAATTGCTGGTCGTAATTGCGATCATCGGCGTCTTGTCCACTATGGCTGTCGTCGCTTTGGGTAATGCCCGTGTGAAATCCCGTGATGCCAAGCGTGTGGCCGATATGCGCCAACTGATGACCGCCCTGGAATTATATTATAATGATGCTGGCGCGTATCCTAACGATACTGAAGCCGATCCTGGCTCAACTATAGCGTATGGCGGCACGACCTATATGGCGTTGGTGCCCTCCAACCCCAGTCCAAACAATGACGGTAACTGTCCTTCCGCCACAAATTATAATTACTCTCAAATTAGCACCAATACCTCCTATATCATTACCTATTGCTTAGGCGGTGCGATCGGCGATTTGGCAGCGGGAACCCACCGCGCTTCTCCGAACGGTTTGGCAAATTAACGTACTTAGTTCTGCAGAGTTACGGATCATTCCATTGCGTGATGATCTTTTTTTATAGAATATGACGAAAGAAAAGGTGACTAATAATCTGCGGTGCATTATTGAATGGTCGGTTATCACGGCAGTTTTTATGGTACCGCTTTATTTTGCATGGTTTCATGAAAACTATACGGTATTTGATCTAAATAAATCGGCTTTATTAAGGTTATGTTTGAGCGTCGCCGCCATAGCCTGGTTCGGTTTGCTTGCCTGGCGCGGAAAAATTTCGGCGCTTGGCTCAAAAAAAGTGTTTTGGTCAGCGATGTCTTTTCTGGCGGCGGCGATTATAAGTACGGCATTGTCGCTTCATCCGATGATCAGCTTACTTGGCAGTTATGAACGTCAACAGGGATTCCATAATATAATCGCCTACGTGTTACTCTTCTTGTTCATAGCAGTATTTTTTAAATCAGCAAAACATATCAAGCGCTTGGTTATTGTCCTGCATATATCAGCCGCACTAATTTGTGCCTATGGCATCATGCAACTCTTCGGTTGGGATTTTCTCAGCTGGGCGCAGAGTTCAATGTCTCGGATATTTTCAAGTTTTGGACAACCAAATTTTTTCGGGCATTATATCGCGGTCATGATTCCGATTTCACTTTACGGTTTTTTCCAAATCGCCAAACGTTGGTATACAAAATTGTTTTACGCACTTTTATTGGCAGCGGAAATTGTCTGTCTTATTTTCACCTATAGTCGCAGTGCGTGGATCGCTTTGGCGCTTGCCTTGGGATTAAGCGCTGTTCTTGTGTTGTGGAAAAAAAATAAAAAGAAGACAGCCGCTGCAATCGTTATCGTCGCCGTGGCGAGCATCATCGCTCTTCTCTTGCCTCCGGTACGTTCCGCACTGCTTACTCACTCGGATTATGTTAATCTTAAATTTTCAAGCCGTTTGGTTAGTATCCTTGATTTTAACAACGGTTCAAACGCGATACGTTTAAAGTACTGGAAAGCGGCGCTTAATGCCTTTAGCGAAGCGACGCCGGAACGTTATTTGTTCGGCTTTGGCCCGGATGTTCAGTCGAGCGTATATGTCGACCAATATCAGATTGATTGGGGATATTATGAACGCCTCAATTCGTATCCCGACCGCGCGCATAACGGCTTGCTCGATCTGCTCTTGCAATTCGGCATTGTGGGTGCGGCCGCCTTTTTCGCGCTAGTCTGGTTTTCCATACGCGGTTTGTTTAAGGTTTTAGACAAGCAGGGGGGAGAAGAATTTTGGTTGGCCGCAGCTTTTGTCGCAGCACTCATTGCTTATGCCGCTAACAATATGTTTAGCTTCTCTTTGACGGCTATGGCCATGATGCTCTTCACTTTGCTCGGCTTATCTTTTGTGTTGGGCGGGGAATATACGGAAGCTCCTGAAAAATCTCTGCACTTCTTCCAGCCGGCTTCGCGCTGGGTCATAGGGACGGCTTTGTCAATTTTATTGGCAGTTATATTTTATGCTGTTGATATACGTCCTTTGGTAGCCGACTATTATTACATACAAGTAAAGAGGGGCGAAGCGCGTCAAGATTGCCGCAAGGTATTGGAAAACATGGAAACAGTTATGGAATGGTACCCGCAAAGTCATTATTATGCTCGAGCATATCTTTCTCATGCCGTTAACTGTTTTGCCGCAGTAGGTGGTGAATCCGCGCAGCAGCAGGTATTTAAAAACATTATTGACCAAGCTTTGCTTATCCCGAAGCATGAACAACAATTTTTTACTTTGCTGGACTTGGCGCACGCCTATTCAATTCTCGGCTACTATAAAGATCCTTCATATTATTCGCAAGCGGAATTGTATTATCGCGAGCTAATCGGTATCAACAAAAATATTACGGTAGCCTACCAAGATCTCGGACGAATGAAATTATGGCAGGCGAAATTCGCCGAGGCGCGCCAAATCTTTGAACAAGGGATTGCCGTCACTCCAACGCTCGATAAAGCTTTCCCGGGAAGCGAACATACGATCGCCATAGCCAAACAGCTCGGTTATTTTTACAACTTAATCGGCTTGGCGCATTTTGAAGAAAAGGATTATGCTTCAGCTAAAGTTGCATACGTCAAAGCTCTTGAATATGATCCATTGATTACGGCCGCTTTAAAGAAATTAGCCGATATGGCGTATACTGAAGGTGATAAACAGAAAGCGATTAGCTACAATAAACAGGCGTTTAATCTTGAACCGCAAGAAGCTTTGTGGCCCGTCAGTTTGGCGACCCTATACCGCGAACTTGGCGATTTGAAACAGGCGCGAAGCTACGCCAATCAGGCAGCAGCGCTTGATCCTTCAAACGAACAAGTTAAAGAGTTGGTCAAAGATTTAAACCGTTAAGCATATGTTTGGAAACTTTAGGAATATAATTGTCGGAAACCGTTTTTACGATTATAACGAATTCCGTTTAAAAGCCTTTATCAAGCGATTGTCCCGTGAAACAATCGCGGGCAAGACTATGCTTGATGTCGGCGCCGGTGAAACTCAGTATAAGAAATATTTTTCTCATCTTACATATACGGCTCAAGATTCGGGCGTCGGCGACCCGAACTGGGATTTTTCCCATATCGACATTGTCTCGGAAATATATAATATCCCTTTGCCCGATGCTTCGTTTGATTATATTCTGTGCACGCAAGTAATGGAGCATTTGGCTTTTCCTGACAAAGCATTTGCGGAATTTGCCCGTCTTGCAAAACCGGGTGGCCGCTTATTCGTAACCTGCCCGATGACCTGGAAAGAACATCAAAAGCCTCATGATTTTTTTAGATATACTCAGTTTTCATTAAAGCGTCTTGCCGAAAATCACGGTTTTAAAATAATAGAGATCAACAAAGTTGGCGGCAAATTCATTACTATCGCAAAAATGATAACCGATCTTAATCTTCTCTCTTGTATAAAAAATAAATGGCTGTTGAGACTATGTATTTTAATACTGTATCCGCTTGATTGGTTAATTGGCTTTATCGCTTATCTGCTTGATCCAATCGACCGGGTAAAAGATTTGACTCTCCAATACGAATGTATTTTTGAAAGAAAAGTCTGATATGGATTTTTTCTTCCATCAAACCGAAAATCTCAGTACGATTAACGTCATCATTGGTAAAATGCTCGGGCCAATGCCGGCAACCGTTTGGTTCGGCCTATTATTCATTATCCTCTGCGCCCTCGGACTTTTTTTAAAAAAAAGATTTTCTTGGCAAACCCCCTCAGTGATTATTTTTTCGTTGGCTATTGCGTGGCTGCCGCTATGCGCGCAATTCGTTTATTGCGCTGCTCGCGAATTCAACGATACCTGGTTTGTATTAGGGATTGCTGAAAGCGAACAGCGCATTTGGCGTTATTGCCGCATCGACCAGTTTCAAAATTTGCGCGGGGGACTATGCGGTCTTGATTCGTTTAATGCGCAGATTGCTAAAACCGTGCCACACGGCGTCAGGATTGCTTTCTTTGATTCGATATTCTATCCGTATCTTAATTATTTCAATTACGGAGATTATCGGATTGTCGGTCTGGAAGACGCGGAGTATTTGATCGAGTATCGTTCACCAAACAATACTTTTGTTTATACGGACAATCAATTATTTAAGATGGAAAACAATGAAAAAAAATTACTGGGAAATTTTTCTGTTGCTGCCGCTTTTGCTCCGGATCAGATAATCTTTAAACGCCAATAATATGATGACCGGATTATTTTACATCTTGTGTCTGATTCTGCCCGGCGCCGCCCTGCTTATGTGGGCACCGAAGCATCTGCTTAACAGCGTTCAGAAATGGGGCTTGTCATTCGGCATCGGCTCGGCCCTGGTCAGCTTTGAATTTTTTGTATATTTTGTTGTAGCGCGTTTGAGTTTTTCTCCGTTCATAGTCTGGTTCATCGCCGTGCAAGCTGTAGCTGCCCTTGTGTGCGTCATATATAAAATTCCCTGGAAAGACACCTTTCAGATCGACTGGCGTGCGGTGCGACCGCTATCTTGGATTGCCGGAATATTTGTGGTGCTGCTCTTATTCTTTTCCTTAGTGCAAGCTTTGGGAAAACCGGCAGTGGCTTTTGATAATATCGCTTTTTGGGGAATGAGAGCTAAGATATTGGCAGCGGACAAATCAATACAGTTCAATCCTGAGGCAACTAACTATTTAGCGGCCTTCAGCCATCACAACTATCCCTGGCATTTATCGTTCATGGAATACTGGTCACGGATTGCCGGCGCTTCGGGCGGTCAACTTAATCTTATCGCCTGGCTGTACTTTGTTTCCTTGCTCCTGCTTGTTTTTGATTTTACGCGACGCCGATTAAACGCTTCGCAGGGTTTGATTCTTACGGCGATTCTGGCATCTCAGCCTTTGATTTTTTACCACGCTTCGAATAATTATGCTGATTTAATTGTCGGATATTATGCTGCAGCCGCCTTTATATTTTTTTTCCAATGGTTGAATACCGGCAAAGGCGCCGAGCTGTATCTTGCCGCAGCCTTGTTTGCCTGGACAATCTGCATTAAGAACTATGGTATATTTTATATTATCTCATTTATTTTTGGCTTGATCTTAACTCATTTTCTTTCTGTACATAGGCAGAGTTTGAAAGAATGGTTTTTTCTTGCAGCCTCTTTAGTTTTGCCTTTACTTCCTTTGGCATTATTTAAAACAGTATTGAGCCTAAATTTGCGTAATACCGAGGCAAGCTATGGTTGGCACCCCGAAGCCCTGTATCCTTTTGTTCAAGCATTATTTGTCGGAAACAATTGGAATATTTGGTGGTTCGGATTCGTGGTCTTTTTTGCCGTTCTTATTCCGCATATTCTCCGGCGCAAAAAACTCATTGTTGCCTGGCTCATGTTCTTTTTGGTAATCGGTATTTTACTCATTATCTTCACCATGACAGAAAATTACCAATGGGCGCTTGACCACACCGCTCTGTCGCGCGCTTTTATTCCTTTGGTGCCGATTTCTATTGTGCTGATTGCTTTTTCCCTGCAAGATAAAAAATATGGAACCATATTACCTCGTTTTTAGCTTATTATTAGGTTTGTGCATCGGCAGTTTTTTAAACTGCATGGCCTGGCGTCTCTACCGGGGCGAAAGCCTTAACGGACGAAGTCATTGCCGGTCCTGCAACAAGATGATCGCCTGGTATGACAACATACCGGTCTTGAGTTTTTTGATACTAAAAGCTCGTTGTAGGCATTGCCAGGACAAAATTTCTTGGCAATATCCTAGTGTGGAGATTATTACCGGACTTGTCTTTGCCTTAGCTTTTGTTGCTACGCCGTTTGACTGGTTGCTTATAGCCAAGAATTGGTTTATTTTGTCTGTTTTTATCTTAATTTTCATCATGGACGCCCGTTGGTACGTTATTTTGGACAAAGTAACCCTGCCGGCCGTTATCGTGATGCTGGCGCTTAATTTGTATCTGGAGATGAGCTGGCAGAACCTTATAATTTCTGCTACAATAGGAACTGGTTTTTTCCTTATCCAATATTTAGTTTCTCGCGGCCGATGGATCGGCGGTGGAGACATCCGACTCGGACTTTTGCTCGGTGTGAGCCTAGGTTGGCCGAATATTTTAGCGGCCATTTTTCTCGCGTACTTTGTCGGAGCCGTGATTGGAATTGTGCTACTTGCCAGTGGAAAAAAACAATGGAGTTCAATGGTGCCGCTCGGGACGTTTTTGTCCTTAGCAGGCGCCATTACGCTTTTATACGGAAATTTTATTGTCTCGTGGTATCTATCACTTATCAGTTTTTAACATGAAAAAGAAAAAAACAACAACGAAATATATTTTTGTCGTGGGAGGAGTTATGTCCGGCGTCGGTAAGGGCGTGGCGGCAGCTTCCATGGGCCGTATTCTTGACGGAAAAGGTTTTAACGTCTCCGCAATTAAGATTGATCCATATATTAACGTTGATGCAGGCACCATGAATCCGATTGAACACGGCGAAGTTTTTGTTACTGAGGACGGCGATGAAACGGATCAGGATATTGGTAATTATGAACGTTTTCTAAATCGAAATATTTATCGCGATTCGTACATGACGACCGGCCGTGTCTATCAGGCGGTTATCGAGCGCGAACGAAATTTGGGTTACGGAGGAAAATGCGTTGAAGTTGTTCCGCACATTCCTTTGGAAATCAAAGATCGTATCGAGCGCGCGGTAAAAAAGACCAAAGCTGAAATCATGATTATTGAAATCGGCGGTACGGTCGGCGAGTATCAAAATCTTTTGTTCCTTGAAGCCGCTCGTATGATGAAGTTATCATACGGACGCGATGTCGCTTTTGTTATGGTAAGTTATTTGCCAGTGCCTTCGCTTTCTTCAGAAATGAAAACCAAACCGACACAGTATGCTATTCATACCTTAAACGCCGCCGGCATTCAGCCTGACTTTATTATTGCCCGTTCTTCCACCAGCTTGGATCAGCCGCGCCGTGAAAAGATTGCTCTAAACTGCAATATCAAGGCAGAGGACGTTATCGCCGCGCCCGATATCGAATCGATCTATGACGTACCGGTAAACTTTGAAAAAGAGCATTTGGGCGAGCGTATTTTGGCTCGTTTCGGCTTGCGTCCGCGCCGCAAAGATTTGGTGGAATGGCGTGCCATGATCCGTCGCATTAAAACCGCAAAGAAAGAAGTGACCGTCGGCATTGTCGGCAAATATTTCTTGTCAGGCGCCTTTACGATGACAGATTCGTATATTTCAGTTTTGGAAGCGATTAAGCACGCCGGCGCCGCCAACCATTGCAAAGTAAATATTCAGTGGCTCGCCTCGGAAGAAGTTGAAAAAGACGGCGCGAAATTATTAAAACAATTTGACGGTATTATCGTGCCCCAGGGTTGGGGGACGAGAGGTGCTGAAGGCAAGATTAAGACAATCAAATATTGCCGAGAAAATAAAGTTCCGTATTTCGGATTATGCTACGGTATGCAGATGGCGGTTATTGAATTTGCGCGCCATGTCGCCGGCCTCAAGGGCGCCAATAGTCGGGAAGTCAATCCCAAAACGCCATATCCGATTATTGATGTAATGGAAACTCAGAAAGAAAACTTGGCGCAAGGCAAGTACGGCGGAACGATTCGTTTGGGCGGCTGGCCCTGCCGTTTAGTCCCGGGAACCAGACTTGCGAAAATTTATTCGAAGAAGTTCGGAACAAAGCGTATTATTTCCGAACGCCATCGCCATCGTTATGAATTTAATCCGAAGTATCGCGAGCTGCTTGAACTTAAGGGTTTAACCGTCTGCGGAACATCGCCGGACAATTCGATTGTCGAGGCAATTGAAATTACCGATCATCCTTTTTTTATCGGAACGCAATTCCATCCTGAATATATTTCTCGTCCGCTTGACCCGCATCCGTTATTCGTAGAATTTGTAAAAGTTTGTCTCGGAAGAAAAAAGAAGAAGAAATAAATTTCTCATTCCTAACCCTTCTCCATCTTTGATGGAGAAGGGTTTTGTATTGACAGAAGGCTTTAAATCTGTTAATTTCTTATCAAAGCACATTAATAAATAAAAATAGTTTGGAGGAACTATGGATATCATTTCTATAATAATTATTCTTTTGCTTTCTTATTGGTGGTGGTTAGTCGACGGAGCTGATCTTAGTATTTTAGGAATATTTATTTTTGGAGCAATTATGCTTGGCGCAATGATACTAATAACTCCAATCTTCAGTTCTTGGTTTGACTCTTTTTTCATTCATCTTTTTGGATTTATTCCTTTAATAACTCCTCTTTGTGTTTTTATTGCTTCAGCTGCTTGTATGGCCGTAATTACAATAGTTGTATATTTGATTATACTGGCAACTATTATGATTTTTGATATTGATGAAACTATATATAATTATAAGAAAGAAAAATAATATAGGTAAAAATTTGAAAAAAACAACAGACGAAATAATCGTTAAAAAAGATACACAAAAGTTAAAAGTTATTTTTCCTGACGGCAGCAGTTTTACATGGAAAAGAACAGAAGAGTTTTCCCAGGCTGTTTCAATTTTGCAGGTCCCGAATGAGAATATAATGCTTGATGCTCTTCGGTATAATGTGGTCGACCTTCCGTTGGTTAAAGGGAAATTAAGGTCACGCATCATAAATAGTTTTAAAGGTGTAGGTATTAAAACCGTGGCACAATTGATTGATAAAAAAGATGAATTATTTCTTTATAGAAATTTTGGTGTGCCTATGATTATCGCAACTCAACAGGCACTGGCAAAGCTCGGCTGTAGAGTAAGCATCAAAATATCTGAAACCAAATGGTTAGTTTAGCTCTTTATTAAACAAAAAACCTCTCACAAAAAGTGAGAGGTTTTTTAGTATGTGATTTATTTCTTCTCCGCTACAACGCTGACAATCTTAGTTGATTTCAAGTGTCCGGTAAAGCTTGGTAATTTTCTCGTTGAGAATTTCACAAGTCCTGAAGAAATGGCATAGAGCGTATCGTCTTTGCCGCGGCGAACGTTGGTTCCGGCTTTAATCTTGGTTCCGCGCTGTCGAACAAGGATTGAACCCGCTCGAGCGATCTGACCGTCTTGGAGTTTAACGCCGAGTCGTTTACTTTCGCTATCTCGGCCAAGAGTAGTGGAACCACCGGCTTTTTTGTGTGCCATATTGGTGTTTAGGAATTAAATTTGAGAATACTCAGAGTATAAACAAAACAGCTGATATTGTCAACAATCTAGTCTCCGGAGCCCAAAGGTGAATAGTCTTTTAAGCCAGCGGTTTTCGGGATAATATGATAGGTTTTGTTATATTCAGCCTGAATCTTGCGACGACGCTTAGTTTCATCAATTGCAAATTGCATGGCCGGAGTGACTTTATCGCCATACATAATAACCTTGCCTTCCTGATGTCGGGCAGCTCGACCAATCGTTTGGATCAGAGCAGTATCGTTTCGCAAAAAGCCGGACATATCAGCGTCTAAGATTGCGACGAGCGATACTTCAGGCAAATCGAGTCCTTCACGCAACAGGTTAATACCCACTAAAACATCATATTTTCCCGAGCGCAATTCTTTTAAAATTTCGACTCGCTCGAGGGTATCAATCTCTGAATGAATATAATTTACCTTAATACCTTCGTTTAAAAGATAATCAGTTAATTCTTCCGCCATGCGTTTTGTTAAAGTTGTCACTAATACTCGTTGTTTCTTTTTTACACGTATTTCAATTTCCGGAACCAAATCTTTGATTTGATTAATGCTCGGGCGTACTTCAATTTCCGGATCAAGCAAACCGGTCGGGCGGATGATCTGCTCGACCACTTGTTTTGAGTTAGAGATTTCATACTGAGAGGGCGTAGCACTGACATATATAACTTGATTCACCTTGGTTAAAAATTCATCATAGGTCAGGGGACGGTTATCACGCGCGGAGGGCAGTCTGAAACCGAATTCAATTAAAGTATTTTTTCGTGACGCATCGCCGGCATGCATGCCTCTGATCTGCGGCAAGCTGACATGTGACTCATCAATAAATAATAAATAGTCGCTGGGGAAAAAATCAATCAAGGTTTCAGGCGGCGTTCCCGGCGCTCGGCCGGCCAAGTGACGCGAATAGTTTTCAATACCCGAACAGTAGCCGACTTGGCGAATCATTTCCAAGTCGTAATTAGTTTTTCGTTCAAGGCGATCCGCTTCGGCGATTTTATCATTGTCGCGCAGTATTTTTAATCTCTCGGCCAATTCTTTTTCAATTGCTGCGACCGCTTCAATTAATTTTGGTTCGGTTACCATATAATGCTTGGCCGGAAGAATTGAAACTTCCTTGAGATTCTCCGCTTTGTCATCATCCAGTTCACTTAACCATACTGCTTCTTTACTTGGTGTGATGTTAAATATCTGAATGCTTTCAATTGTGTTGCCAAAGAGGTTAAGACGAACAACCGCTTCTCCGGTTGCCAAGTGGATATCGATACGGTCGCCGCGCACGCGGAATTGACCTCGGCCAATTTGTTTATCGTCTCTGACATATTGAATTCTAACTAGGCCGCGTAAAATTTCGTTGCGCTTAATATTTTGACCGACCTGAAATTTTTGGCTCATGGCCAGATAATCAACTTTTTCTCCCAAACCGTAAATACAAGAAACACTTGCGATAATAATGACATCATTGCGGTTCATCAACGATTGGGTAGCGGCATGGCGCAGACGATCAATCTCCTCGTTAATTGTCGCTTCTTTTTCAATATAGGTGTCACTTTGGGGAATATAGGCTTCAGGCTGATAATAATCATAATATGAAACAAAGTAGTGGACGGCGGCATCCGGAAAGAATTGCTTAAATTCGCTGTAGAGCTGGGCTGCCAAAGTCTTATTATGAGACATGATCAGGGTTGGGCGTTTAACATTGGCTATAATATTAGCCATGGTAAAGGTTTTACCCGATCCCGTAACGCCAAGCATAGTCTGACGCTCAAAGCCTTTGTTAAGGCCCTCTGTCAGCTTTTTAATGGCCTCTGGTTGGTCGCCAGTGGGCTTAAAGGTGGAGTGGAGGGTAAACATAGTTGATTAACTATATCACCGCCCTTTAAGAAGAGCAATGAAAACGGGCTTTTTGTAATTATAAAAATTGTAATAAAATATTGCTATTTATTGAGTATTTGTCATATTTTTGCTTATTTTAGCTAAATATTATAAAAAAGGATTGTATAGACTTGACAAAATTTAATATATAGTATATACTATAATTAATCCACAATTTTATTTAATTTTACCAGGAGGTTGCATGGGTGATTAACTTTACGTATCAACGCCTGGGCTTAGGATTGAATTATTTATTCCTACGCCCAGCAAATGGCGTAAATTAAAAATCCCAGCAATACTGGAAAATAAACAAGGAGACAACATGACTAGTTCTTTTTATGATGCGGAGGTTACCGTGGGAGGTATGTAGTAAAAACCATCGAAATGTAACATTCGCTGATCAAAAAACGAATGCACTATTTGTAGGCATTATTAAGATCAAAAATTACAATCTAATTTTAAGATAAAAAGGTTGTAAATTTCATGATGAAGGCAAGCCCACGGGTTTGCCTTTTTATATTATCTGAGTCTCCTTTTTAGCAATAGTTAAGGCAAGATCAAAGAAGGATTTCATAGTATTAGCAATCTCTTCATTTTCTATGACAATGCCAAATAACTCATTTAAAGAAACAAAAGCTATCTTATCCCCGTAAATTGTAATATCACTCTTCATTGGGAAATCATCGTAATTGATATAAACACGGTCAGTGCTTCTATGCGCTTCGTTAATAATAATATTTTTATCTTTAACAACGGCAATTGATTTAACCTTTATACCGGCGGCATTTCTTTTGTCTCGGTATGCCTCCATTTCTTGTTTGGTAAATGTAGTTTGCAATATATCGTAAAAAAAGATTAATCTTAACATTTTGTCAGGAGATTTTAGAAAACTGTTTTGAATTGTCTTGAGGCCGGCCTTACCCTCGTAATACATTACTTTTGGTTTTTTGGTAGAAAAATTATATAAAGATTTGAGTTCCGGCATTAATCTGCCGAGTACATTTTCTTTGTTAATGATTTCCTGCTTCTCAAGTTCAAGTAAATGTTCGAGACGATCGGGTTCGGTCGCTGAGTAATGCGTTCGCTTTCCTTTAACAAAGGTACTAATTAAACCACGTTTAATCAGGCTTTCAAGCGCGTCATAGGTTGCTACACGGTTGATTCCGGCTTTTTTAGCAATAGCCAAGACGCTTTCGCCACCGAGCTCCAAAGCGGCCAAAAAGACTCGAGCTTCTTTCTCGTCCAGACCGAATTCGATAATTTGTTTATAACTAATCATGTTTATATTGTATCATATTTAGCCATTTCTTTTTCCATCTCAGATAAAAGATAAGAGCCTTCCGTTGGATACTTTTCTAAGACACCCTGAAAGATCTGCCAGTATTTTTCTTTTGTTTCTGTCACGGTTTTCTGCTGTTTTTCTTTAGTATTTTTTTCCAGAGATCGTAAATTATGAAGCCTATCAACCATTTTTAATAGTACCACATCCGCGTCGGCTTTTTCTAAGTTATCCATGTAAAAATCATCCGCCTCTTTTTTATTTTTAAATTCTACTCCGTCAGCTTTTGGTTTTGTTAAGGATAAGACTATGTGCGCAACGCGACTATTAAATACTCGACCAAGCCTAAACTCAGAAGTTTTTTTCCATTCCGAGAAACGAGTTGATCTGTTGCCAAACATGGCTGAATCTTCAACGCTGTCGTGTAATAACATGCCAGCAATAAGGTCAGGATCTCGAACTTGACATTCATCCATTAAAATTAAAGTGGTTGCACGGGGATGTTCAAAATATCGTTCCCCGGAATCTCTTTTTTGTGGACGATGACTTTCTTTGCTTAAGTCATACGCAAAGTTTATTAGCATTTTTTCTTCCTCAGGAAAATCAGCAATTCTATCTAAAAAACGGTCTCGGTTTTCGTGAGTTTCACTCTTATCGGTTAATATTGGTTGATGTTCAAATTTCATATGTTATAAATTTGTATATATCGATTATAGCATAAAAGGCGAGTCATTTTGACCCGCCTTTGGTAATGTTATTCTAATCCGAAGCATAAGGAGAATTGTTCAGGACTATAAGGAAGTCGAAGATAATCCTCTTCAGAAGAGGGCATCCAACCAGTTTTTTTAATTATCTGGTTAGGTGTCGCTGAACGTTTAATGTCAGTATAGGTCTGGCAACCTATAATATATTTTGGGGAAATATTAGTGACAGGTTCAGCGTCGCCGATTAAAACACAGTCAGGTTTGAGTTTGAGAAACTCAATAATTCCTTGATTGTGATCGACTATCGTTACGTCACAGTCATAAAGCTCGGCAAAAGTTCTGGCGAGCTTACCGAGACCTGGGCCGCGTTCGGGAGAAGTAATTATAAGAAACTTCTTATTCATGTTTGTACATGATTTGTATAAGTTCCTGAAATGATTTATCCCAGTCCTTTTTATCATAGCTGATGAAAATTTCACCATAATGATATTCAGGATGATCTGATAATCGTTCCACCACTTTTTTAACATAATCAGCAAAGTGGTGATTTAAATCAGAGCAGACAGTAACCGGAATATTGGCGGCTACGGCATCAGCGATAACAGCTAACCCGGCGGGCGGAATTTTTCCATTACGTATGGTATTGGATTTTTCGGGAACATGAATATCGCTGACAATTCCTGAAAGTTCTGCCCCAAGCTGGCTCATAAGACGTACAGCGTCTTCGAGTGTTGGAGCAATGACAGGATTAAGTCCTAAGATGCGCGCCGCTTCCAGGGCTTTTATTTGCTCTTCTTTATCATCCTCAACTATGAGAATAATTCGAGCATGACGGCCCGTTTCAGATGAACGATCTCCGTACCCTTCAATTGCGTTTTCTATACCCAATATATTATCCTCCTTGGATTAATGTAAGGAACTTTTCTGTTTCGTCCTTTAAGGACTCATCAGTTAAAGTAATATACTTTAAGACAGAGCCGATTGAATTAAATCGGCAGCGTATTCAGTTTCAGGTCGCTACACCTAGCCAGAGACTAAGTATTTGTACTTAGTTTTATTTGGACTTTTCCATGCGATCCAATATGTCCCAACTCTTTATTCAAGTCACCTGAGGTGCTCTTAATAAAAAATAAGCGGGAACATATTAAGCTTATAAGAAAATAAGCTTGAGCTTTGTCATATTGCTTTTTCTTATTCGCTTTTCGGTTGTGTAGGCGGTATGAGTGTGCCTTCAGCCTAATTTGATCGCTTGAAAGATTTAAAATTTCTCCGGATTCAATAGCCGGGAAAATTTTCATTCTCTCAATTTGTTGTTTTGTTTTTTCGTTTATCAATGTTCTCTACTGAAGCTCGACCATTATTATTGACGGTCAAGATTCTGATAAAGAAGGGAAGTGAAGTTTTTCACTTCCCTGATTATTTTTCTTGTTTCCAAGAAGAGGTGACTATGTGCATTCATAATCATTAAACCTCGCCAGTTTTGGCATGTTGGACGAGACCAAACATGTTTTTAGAGTTGCATTTCTAAAAAGTCGCGTTACGTATCCCTTTAGGCCTGTGATACAATAAGACATTTTCAGTTGCGTCGAAAATGGTTTGTTCCCAATTTTTTCTATCCCGAAAAAATGGTCATTCGCGTTCCGTTTCGGATGGTCACCGAAATTGTGAGTGTGCTTGTAACTCTTATTTTGATTTCTCAAAATTTCTGTTGCCAAGGGAAGAGTTATCCCTTCGCTTCTTTCCGCTTAATTATTAGAAGAATTCTGCTATATAACTTGCCGCTGGGTTCCATAAATTCATAACAAGAGAAGCAAATGTCAATTGGAGTTTCTTTTGTTAGTTCTTTTTTGAATTCCTCGACGACACGATTTACGCGTTTAATAAATTCTTCAAGACGAAACCCTTTATAATTTTCGTCTTTAATATTGAGAAAGATCTCAGTCCGACCTCGTTGGTCGAACTCGTCGCGCATTTGTTGGAATGAATTGTCCATAAATGCGTGCTCACCGGACACCTCCGTTTTATTTTAATATTCTCTACAGAGTCTCAAACCCCGGTTAAGATTTAAGATTCTGATAAAGAGGGGAAGTAGAAGTTTTATCTACTTCCCCGAAAGAATTTCTCTGTTTCCAGAGGGCCATTTGCGTTTCTCGTACGCAAAGTCTTTTTCGCCGTCAGTTTTGGAACCAGAGTCTTATAGTACTTTCCTGAGAGAGAAAAGCATTTTAAGAACTACCTAAAGAAATCAACTAAGCCATATTGGCTAAGCACTTTAGGTTCTGATTTCGGTTCAGCTAGTTAAATTCTTTCTAGCTTCCGACTCTCACTTTATGGAGAGACCTAGCATACCCGGATGATCACCGGAGCAATTACCGAAACTCTTGAATCACGCCACGCCTGAACATCATCTCACGATTTTTTATCTCGCAGGTTGTGTCGGGATATGGCAGACGGCTGATTTTCCAACCGGTTTCAAAAACTGTCGCGTCAAAGTCATATACCAAGGTCAGCGAATCGCCCTCGTGATATTTGACTGTATCAACGTTGTCGATGTACAGAAAAGAATTATCGGCGCTGAGGCGTATCTTGGCGTTAGCCAGCCTGTCCGTGATTTTTTCATCTCTGCATCCGGTGACAGTAATTGCCGTAACAAAAAGTATGATTAAGATTGATTTCATGGTCCGCCCTCCGAGCGATATATTTTTAATGTAATGTACTTTTCTCTACTGAACCTCGACCTATCTGTGTAATCAGTGGTCAAGATTCTGATAAAGAAGGGAAGTGAAGTTTTTTCACTTCCCTTTATTCAGTAATTACTCATTACTGAATTTCAGTACGCTTTTGAGCGCAGCTGCGTAGTCCTTCAGCAACGGCCTATTGGACTCGTGCCTTTCTCTGTCATACAGAACTCCCTGGCTATTGAACAGGACGGTAGATTCACCAATCGAGTATGGATAGCCATCGTATGACCCGAGCGTATCAAGCGCCCAGGACAAGGGGGAGTTGTGATGATTAGAGTCAGTCAGAAGGATCACCTTGCTTGTGCGCAAGCGAAGTGCCAAGATCGCGAAGATAAGTCCATACGGAACTTCTCCACGGGCGTTCTCGGGTTTTCCCTGACCCTTCGGGGAAGCTGGCATCATCAAGTCTGTGATAACCACGTCGTACACACCGGTCGGCACTTCGCCTACGCTGCGACGGAAAAAGTGATTATCGCCCACTAAAGCCTTCTCTGCCTCTTCGTATGAAGAAACGCAGGTAAGGTTGTGACCGCTCAGCTGCTCTTTGGCTGCTGTTAAATTCTCAGGGTAATCATCGATTACCAGAATATTGAGTGTATTCAAGGTTAGTCCTTTCTTTGGTTTAATTTTTTTATGAACAATCTCTACTGAACCTCAACCGCGAGATACCGCTGATTAAGATTCTGATAAAGAAGGGAAGTAGAAGTTTTATCTACTTCCCCCAAAGCGTGCTTTCTTCGTCGCCGAAGGGTCTTGCGTCCTACCGCAAGTGCGTAACCCGCCAGTTTTAGAGCAGTAAAGATGTTTTATGGTTAATCTAAACTGCGAGATAGAGATAATATCAGGAGTCTCTATCTCTAGGTGATTTTCCTGTTTGGGTCGTCATCACCCTGAACAGAAAAATCTTCAGCATTTCACTAACCTGTGTTTGGTTGCTGTTTTTCCCTGTCTGTACATGCGGGTGGTC
>CAYUIC010000013.1:0-544 GCA_964444675.1 uncultured Gammaproteobacteria bacterium
CGGGACAAACAGGAATCGGTTTGCCTTTAGGCAACTTGACCTCCCAGCTTTTAGTAAACGTTTATATGAATGAGTTTGACCGATATGTAAAACAGGAATTACGGGTTAAATACTATATTCGCTACGCCGATGATTTTGTTGTCCTTTCGGAAGACAAGAGATATTTAGAAGCTACTCTTGTAAAATTTGAAAACTTTTTAAATACAAAGTTACATCTGCGTTTGCATGAATATAAAGTTTGTATTCAAAGCTATGCTTCGGGAGTGGATTTTTTAGGTTGGCGACACTTTCCGGGCTACCGTCAAATTAGGTCTGCTTCAAAGCGCAAAATTATTAAACGGATGAAGGGTTATCCGAAGCCCGAAACAGTTAATGCCTACCGGGGGCTATTAAAACATGGAAATAGCTATAAGCTGCAAAAACAGATAGGTATAGCAAATTAAGGGAAATTTGAAGAAAAGGTTACATTGGACTGTAATTATATGGTCTGATCCTGTGTCACTTTTGTAACTTTATTGACGTGCTCAGGGAGCGTCGATATGGT
>CAYUIC010000013.1:554-1032 GCA_964444675.1 uncultured Gammaproteobacteria bacterium
TACAGGGCTTGACCGATTACGGTTCTAGCTCAGGACGGCCAGCATTCTAGTACATAGTATCGATGACCGATACGCCCCTGTATTTATAGGTATTTTGTGAGAGCTTATTTCTAGTCCAAGACGGGTCAAAATTCACCTAGTCTAATATAAGCTAAAATGTTGGTTCGAATCCTAGGTGAGTAAAACTTCTTCAATTATGGAAAATCCAGATTTTCTAAAAAATAAGTATAATCTTCATAACTCTCCGGAAGTAGAGTCTGCTGTCGAACGAACCGAAGCTCGAACTGGGGAAAAAATTCCCCAGGATCCAAAGGATCGGATTGAAAATTATTTAAACCGTTTTACAGAAATCATTGACCGTGAAGATCCCGACGAACGAGAAATGGGTATTCAGGCATTAAAGAAAGTTGTTCTAGATAAGTTTGTTACTAAGTTTGAGGAAATTCCTGAAAACTGGCATGCGTTTAATGAGCGAATT
>CAYUIC010000013.1:1042-16890 GCA_964444675.1 uncultured Gammaproteobacteria bacterium
AGCGTGGGAAAGGTGGAGCCTGGGATAGATATTCTAAGGAACCAAAAGATCAAGAGCGAAGAAGCCAAGCTGAAGCGGTTCTAGCTGATCAAAAGGCGTCATTAGAACAATGGATTGATTATCTCGCCTCAGAAGATTCATCATACATGCCGGACTATATTAAATATTGGACCTTTCGCAGTATTACTGATTTATCAGAGTATGATAAGGAAAAAAGTGAATTTCCGAGGCGTTCTAAGGGAACAGTCAAAATGTTTCCTGATATTAATCAGGAAGCACTTGCCTATGTTATTGATGCAGTTGTAAAAAAACACGAAGGTAAAGGCTTTCAGTTTGAACGATTTGAAGCAGATCTTAGTCAGGAACAGAAAGAAGAGTTTAAGAAAAATCTAGAGAACGAAAACTTTGCTAAACTCTATGGTTGGGCTAACGAACAAATACATCCAATTGCCAAACACCTGTTACCAATCACAGAGGGACAATGGGTAAATTATGAACAAGATAATAAAAATTCAGAAAATTATAAAGCACTAGTACAGTCAATCCGTGGTCGGGGGACTGGTTGGTGTACAGCCGGAGAAAATACTGCAAAAATGCAACTGCAAGGAGGAGATTTTAACGTTTATTATACATTAGATGATAATAAACAAGCGACTATTCCTCGTATTGCAATCCGTATGGACAATAACCGTATTGCCGAGGTGCGCGGTATTTCATATAAGCAGAATCTTGATCCATACATGAGCAGTATTTTAAGAGAGAAGCTCAATGAATTTCCTGACAAGGAGCAGTACCTCAAGAAGGATAATGACATGAAGATGTTGACTACCATTGACGAGAAAACAAAAAAAGAAGAGTCGCTCACCAAAGAGGATCTTAGTTTCCTTTATGAAGTAGATTCAAAAATTGATGGCTTTGGTTATAGAAAAGATCCGCGCATTGAAGAAATCAAAAAAAATCGTAATTTTAAAGAGGACTTAGGTACACTTTTTGACTGCGGAAAAGAAGTAATCGCTCTTGACTCTTCTGAAATAAATAATAATACCAAGGTTTATATCGGTCCACTCATACCGAATATTTTTGAAAGGATTAAAGAGTCTAAAATTGAGCATTTGTATAGCCAATTTCCAGATAAAAAAATTATTCTTAAAGAAATTGAAATTGGTGGGAAGAAAACTAATGAACTCATTAGTGAACTTGAACAGAAGCATATTGAATTTTCCTCAGCAATGGACATCATACAAAGTAAAGATTTCATACCTCAGGAAAAATCTGAATTTATTACAGTTGTTCATCTTACTCTTCCCGATCTTGGGTTCCCTACGGATTTCAATGCTACAAAATTTCCTACGGGGGATGAAATCTGGAAACGGGTTGAGGAACTTGGGCTCGAGCTCTGTCCAGCGGAAATCGGCCCTCAGTATAGGCTGCAATATCTAGATCAATCCTCTGACAAAAGAGATGTTGTATTTATACTGGAGAAACAGAATAGCACAGCAATATATGATCAGGTTGCCGTTGTTATGAGACCTATAAATGTTGATCCCAAGGCTACCTATCCTGAAAGTATATTTCATTTGAATTATAGTAATATTCCTGAGGGTTATACTAATAAAAATGTTCCTACCCCTCGGTTAATCCTTACCTCATATTTTTTTGTTCATGATAAACATAAATGGACGGGACCTCGAGAATTTATTGCTTGTTTTCATAAAAAATGACCCCTCTGAGATTAGAACCGTTTTTGGAGTATAATGAGAATAGATATCCCAATATTTTCAGGCTCCCCGAGGGTTAGTTCGATTAGTAGAGGGGCAGCATCTTTGAGCTAGACCGAGAAGCTTATGAAAAATTTTATTTTTATTATAAATAATTTAAATTCTATAGGTTTAGTTTTTAATTTGATAGGTACTATTTTACTTGCCCTCTATGTGAGTAAAGATCCTAGTTCATGGGAGGAAGGTGAAGAGGGTCAGAAAAATGGAGAAAAATGGCATTATGTATATATCAAAAAACCCTACCGTTTAAGATTAGGGCTTATATTATTAGGGTTTGGATTTCTTCTGAGTTTTATAGATAGTTTATAAATAATGATTATGGAAATATTATTAACAATACTTATAACCTGGTTTTTAATATATAATATTTTCTACTCCCCACGTGCTCGTGTTAGAATACTCCTAAGACAAATGTTTAATATCCCCATCAAACTGGCGAGAGAAAGAAGGAAGCTCGATTACAAAGAAAATTATTTGCAAAGTATTTGCGAAGAGGCTCTTCAACTAAGATATAAACTTCTCATGTCATTGCTTAATTTTTACTTTGATGCAGAGAATGATAAAGAATATATTGAAGAAAAGAAGGGTTTTGCTGAAGCTTATCTAGATGCTATCCCTGATATATTTAAAAAAGATAAAAAAATTTGAAATTTAGTGCTCAAGGAGCGTCGTTATGATAAGATTAAAGAACCAATGAAAAACCTTACTGGGCTTGACTGATTACGGCTCTTACTCAGTGTGGTCAGCATCCTTGAGATAGGTTCTTGTGACCGAGGAGCTTAATTGTAGTTTATATAATTATGAAAAGTAGAAGTGAATTTATTAAACTTATTGATTCAAGCTTTTTTAATCATTTAAATAAGAAATCTTTAATACCATTTCAAGAAAAAAGATTAAGAAAAGAGTATCTTGATTCACTATATAGTGAGGTATTATTAGGAATTACAAGTTATAAACCTCGTCAACCAAGAAAGTATATCTCGATTCCCAAAAGTCATTATGTTATTCGAATGGTACCAACATTTGAACTTTCAGAATATTGCATTTTTTATTTTTGCTTGAAGGTTTTAGAAGATTATATTGCAGATAATAGAACACCCGGTACTTTTGGCGGTTTTCGATTGGGAGGTAAATTAAGACAAAAAGAAAATCAAGAATTCGAACCAGGGCCTGAAAATAGCTATAACGAAAACAGTTTTAATACTTTTGCATGGAAACAAGAGTACGGTGAATATCAAGCAAAACTTCGCGAAGCTGCAATTAAAATGGGAACGCAATATAATTTCGCTGTTCATTTTGACATTGCCAATTTTTATGAGTGCATCCGTTTAGATTTACTTGAAAATAAAATTAGGGCAAAGATTGATAATAATACTTGTGATGATGAAATTTATCTACTTTTTAGATTTCTTAAATTTTGGAATTCAAAATTTGACCTAGAAAAAAGCGTAGGAATACCTCAGGATGAGGTTGGAGATTGCTCACGTATATTATCAAACTTTTTTCTACAAGATTATGATGATTTTATGTATAAGGAGTGCGTAAAAAAGGAGGGTTGTTTTTTAAGATATGCAGATGACCAAATCATCTTTACAAAGACTAAAGTAGATGCAGAGGAGCTTATGTATTCCGCTTCTCACAGACTTTTTGAAGAAGGATTGAATATTAATACTGGTAAAACTAAGGAGTTTACTAATTTTCAAGAATTTGATGATGTTTATGGGTTTACTATTTTTGATAATTTGAAGTTTGAAAATCAAGATATAAATAAGGCGTTTGAAATGTTTGTTAATAAAAAAAATACAAATCAAAATTTTAGAGAGTCTGCAGTTTTGAAAAGATTGTTGCATGATAAGATTAGAATTGAAGAATTGCAGAATCAGAATCGAATCAAGTTACTTTCATATCTTTGGGATGAGGATTTCCTTTTATTTTCTAATAGTCATTTCATGAAACAAGTTTATAGGCTGCTTAGAGATGATTGTGAAAAAGAAGAATATTTAAGAACTCTTGATAGTATTGATAAAAAGACTCTTTTTGAATCATATAAAATTAACCTCAAAAAATTTAAAGTAGAAATGGGTATAGATATTAAACAGTAACAGCGGATGTATGAATATCTTTGAAGAAATAGCTAAGCTAAATTTTCCTCCTGACCAATATATAGTGGTAGGGAGCGGTATTATGGCAGCTAAAGGTATTCGTGAAGCAAATGATTTAGATATAGTTGCCACTCCTGAATTATTTGAAAAGTGCAAGTTAGAAGGCTGGGAACTTCATCCATGGACTAAGCAAGGTATACCGGGTAAGGAATGGCTTAAAAAGGGGAATGTAGAATTGTACGTACAACTAAGTCTTAAATCAGGTGGTGTTCCGGCAAAAGAATTATTAAAAAATGCTGAGATAATAAATGGCGTTCCGTTTATTACTCTTGAACAGCATATGGAATTTAAAGCAGAATTTGGGCGACCGCAGGATTTAGCAGATATTGAAATGATTAAGAAGTATCTAGATAATCGGTTCTGAACCGATGAGTCCAGCAAGCAAAGTTTATGGAAACATCACAAATTATATCACTAGTTGGTACTCTTGGTTTGGGGAGTATGATTGGTATTTTAGTAAAATCATATCTTGATCAAAAGAGCAGCGACAAGAGAATGTTATTTGATGCTCGAGTGAAAGCTTATTCTGGTATAACTGGCAGAATTTTTAATCATTTTCTCGAACCAGATATCGTGTCTCTGAAAGAGGATGCTCTAATATGGGCAAAATTGAATCAGTTATTGTCTGAAGCAATGTTAATGGCCAGTCATAACTTGTCAGAATTATTAGGTGAATATAAAGTTGTTGTGCACCAATTCCACAAAGCGTTAGACGAAAGAAACGAAGAAGATAGCAGGCGTTTGCATAAAAAATTATTAGAGTTAGCCGGCAAAATTCACGTTCAAATGAGAAGGGATTTGTATGTTGATAATCAATCTGTCTTTGATTCTGTCAAATAAATTCCCACATCATTAATTAGCTTCAGCAGAGTGGAGATAGGTTTTGATGAAGGAGATTGGTCATTGATTTTTAAAACATGTCCTAATCAGCTGACTTCTATATTTTTTCGTCCTTTGGATATGTTATAAAGTTTCCCTTCCTTTATCGCGTGTACTGCATCATATTTGTTATATCCATATATTGGCCAAATTTGTCCCATATCAACATACCAAGAGTTGTCGTCATCTTTATTAACATTGATTATAAAAATTGTTTTGAAAGGAAAATCTTTAAGTCGAGCATTATTACAAACACTTTTTAGATCAATCCCTCGATGACCATCAAAAAAAATTACCAATGCGGAACCGTTTTTTGCATACCTGCTTTTTATGTTTTCTAAATACTTAATTAGGCCTTGAGTGTCTTTCTCGTCCTGGAAATTTCCAAATCTTTTTAATTGAAAGGTCCAGGAGTGTATTTCGTTTCTTTCAGTATTATACGATTGTATGGGTGCTACACAGAAATCAGTCTCAGAATTTTCTTCAACAATTTTATTAAAAAAGATTACACACTGTTCCGTCGTAAGCGTGGGCCCATGGAATTCATTTACATACGATTGCTTCACTCTAAAACCAACCATGCACGGCGATCCAGACAATTCTTCAAATAAAGACTTGATCAGTAGGGAGCAAACGATTTCATAGTTAGTCCCAATCATAAGACTTTCTTTTTTAAAAGTCTCGCGCATATATTTTCTTAACACTACATCTTCAATGAAATGATAATTATTCCCCATAAACATATTCTATATGATTTCTTCGCTGAATCATATATATGAATTCTGTTAAGGAATTATGCCGTTTTGACCCTGACCGAGACGGGTATAACGGCTTCTGGTAAGTTGCTCAAAAACCCCTTATAATACCCTTATAAGATCGGTTCTGAACCGATGAGTCCAGCAAGTATTTTACCTCAGGATTTTATGAGTAAAAAGAGCGAAGAAAAGTATATATTAAAAACATTGTATTTTGAGTATTTAAAAGACACGGCAACCCATGTTGATCCTTTCGTAAAAAAATTTTTGAGTAATTTATTCAAAAATGAAATTAAGATCAAGAGAGAAATCCTGCAAAGATATCGTTTTGGAAAAGCTCAGCTTAGGCCAGCTTTGGTTAGGTTGGCATTTGAAATAGCTGGGGGCAAGAATTGGAAAAGGATTATACCTGCGTGCGGGGCTCTTGAACTTCGAGATACGGGTTACTATTGCTATGATGATATTGTAGACTTTAAAAGTAATCCGGAGTTGTTTCTATTCACTAACATTTTCATCAATGCTTCAAGTACCATGATGCTCTTAATGGGCAATAATCAGGTAACTGAAGAATTATTAAAGCTAGACAGAGATATTATTAAAGGAGGCTTTGTTGAATTGAGTGAAATCAAAACAGAAGAAGGTTATTTAAAAAAGGCCCTTGATTTTAATTTTTGGGAGCAGGCTTTTAGAGTCGGCGCTTTATTAAGTGGGGCTAATAAAAAAATAGTTAATCAACTGGGTAAGATTGGAAAACTTATTGGTACGGCATATATCATTGCTAATGATACCTGGGATTTTGGCAAGGAATTGGAAGATTTTATAAACGGTAAAAAGACATTGCCGATCTTATGGGCATTTAAATATGCTGATGTTAAGGAGCGACTAACTCTGAATAAGTTATTTGGCAGAGAGATGACAGAAGCGCAAAAAGATGTAATTCGTAGAATTATGGTAGAATGTGGAGCAATAGCTTATGGCAAGAACAGAGCGGACGAATATTGCAAGAAAGCAGCGCTTTTACTGAAAGAGTTTAAATCATCGAAAGTAAAGGAATTGATTGATTTTTCGATGACGATGACTCAGAACAATCGCTACTATTCTCGTTTAGATAAATTCCAACATCATTAAGTAGCTTCAGCAACTTTGAGTGAGCGTACGAAGTTTATGGTTTTTGAGTGCTTGGAGTATATCTCGCCTAGTAAAGTTATTAAAAGTGATACAATAAGAATATGACTAAGGAAGAAGCCGTTAGGCTTATATGGGACTATATGCATTTGCATCAGCCGCTGAAGGAAGCCGATGTTATTTTCGTTTTGGGGAATAGAGATATTAGGGTTGCAGAATACGCTGCTCAACTTTACTTGGAAGGATGGGCACCGATTATACTTTTCAGTGGATCAGGAGATATTCATAACCAGCAACCAGGAAGAGAAAGGTTCGCAGGTTCAACTGAGGCGGAGGTCTTTGGCAATATCGCCAAAGAAAGAGGTGTACCGGATAAGTCGATTCTCATTGAGAACAAGTCTCAGAATACTGGTGATAATTATAAGTTCGCGATTAAACTACTAAAGGAACGAGGCATTAATCCAAAGACAGTTATCGCGGTACAGAAACCCTATATGGAACGCCGTACATTTGCGACAGGTAAGATTCATTGGCCAGGTATTGAATTAATTGTCACCTCACCCCCTATATCATTAGAAGAGTATCCAAATGAATCAAATAGTTATGATGAGCACTGGCTCCATGCGATGGTGGGTGACCTACAGCGTATAAAAGAGTATCCAGCAAAGGGCTTCCAAATTGAGCAAGAGATTCCTGAGCTAGTATGGAAGGCTTATGAATGTTTAGTGTCCAAAGGGTATACACAGCGATTAATTAAAGAATAAATGACTCGCATGGACACCTCATTTGTAGCAGTGTGACCCCTTGTTAAGGGAGTTTGCCGTTTTTGATGAGTCCAGGAAGGGTCAAGGTGGCTATTCGCCAAGTACCTCAAAACCCCTTATAATATCATTATACAATCGGTTCTGAAGCGATGAGTTAAATATATGGGAACTATCAATAAAGAGTGGCATTTGAATAATAAAATGCCCAAGAACGCAACCATTAAACAAAAAATAAAGTGGCATGAAGGTCATGCCAAGAATTGTAGTTGCCGAGACTCAAAATCTCACCTTATAAAATTACGAGCGCAATAAGTTTCAATATCATTAAGTAGATTCAGCAAGCAAAATTGACCATATGAAAAAAGCTTTAATTATAATTGATGTTCAAAAGGGGTTTATTAATAATCGTACTTTGAAAATCGTACGCAATATTAGAAACCATATTCAAAAATGTTCACGATTTTATGAAGTAGTTATTTATACTAAATATTATAATCATCAATCAAGCAACTTTGTTAAGCGTCTTGATTGGCATGGCTTCATGGACAAAAAACAAACTGATTTTGTCGATGAGATCACTGAGTTTATTAATAATAAATATGTTTTTATCAAAGATACTTACGGCAGCTTTGTAGATAATAAGCTTATGAATTTTTTAAAGAAGCACAAAATTCAGCAAGTTGAATTAGCTGGTTTTGATACAGAGAATTGTGTTTTGACATTCGCTCGCGATGCTTTTGATAGAGGTTTTTCTGTGGTAGTGTATAAAGATCTAACTGCCAGTCATTCGATGCCTAAACTTCATCGAGCAGCTTTGGAAATTATCGAAAATAATATTGGGGAGGTTAAATAATAGTAGTGCTAAAAGTTATAAAACCTCGGGTGAGATAAACAAATATTACATAATTAAATTCCAGCATCATTAAGTAACTTCAGAAATATGAAAAAACAAATTGTCGTTATTCACGGAGGTGACACTTTTGACAGCTATGAAGAGTGGTTTGAATATTTGAAAGCGAAAAAATTGGATTTTGAAAAAATGAAAGCGTCCCACAAAGAATGGAAAGCACTTTTGCAGGATAAGTTGGGGGAAGAATACGAAGTTATCTTGCCGCAAATGCCAAACAAACAAAACGCTAGATACAAAGAATGGAAGATTTGGTTTGAGAAAATGATTCCGTTTTTTGAGCAGACGGTTATTTTTATTGGGCATTCTTTGGGAGCAATTTTTCTCGCGAAATATTTATCGGAAAATACCTATCCTAAAAAAATTGCAGCGACCTTTTTGGTGGCCGGTCCTTTTGATACCAGGGATTGTGATTATTCACTTGGTGATACTACACTGCCAACTGATTTATCACATTTCGAAAAGCAAGGCGGTTCTATATTTTTATATCAAAGTAAGGATGACCCTGTTGTGCCATATGTTGATGTAGAAAAGTACAAAAATAAATTACCAAACGCCATTGAAAGAATCTTTGATGATCGAGGACATTTCCCGCAACAAGATTTTCCGGAGATTATTAACGATATTCAAAGTATAAAATTTTTCTAAAAATAAAAGCCCCATGTTTTGGGGCTTTTGCTTGAATTTTGCCTATCAAGCGTTACGGCGCGCATTTAGAAATGTAGCATAGCTCGTAAATAAGATGTTGTCACTCCATCTGCATGCCGCATCTCTTTATTTTATTTTTGGATCGAGCTAATGCCAGTATATCATTATAAATATACTTGTCAATAGTTTTAATCAAGGCGTTCTAGCCTTATATTAGGCATATTCGCCAAACGCCTGAAAACCTTTTATACTGTTACTATATTTAATTCATAAAGAATATGTATGTCTACACCAAAAAATACAATTTGTCTTTGGTTTGATAGGGGAGCGGAAGAAGCAGCGAACTTTTATGCCGCGACTTTCCCGGACTCTAAGGTATCAAGTGTTTTCTATGCGCCAAGCGATTTCCCCGGCGGTAAAAAGGGTGACGCGCTGACCGTAACTTTTACGGTTTGCGGAATTCCTTGTATTGGACTAAACGGCGGTCCGGTCTTTAAGCACAGTGAAGCGTTTTCATTTCAGATTACAACAGAGGATCAAGAAGAAACAGATAAATATTGGAATGCGATTGTTGGAAACGGCGGACAAGAAAGCGATTGTGGCTGGTGTAAGGATCGTTGGGGATTGTCATGGCAGATTACGCCGCGTACCCTGACTGAGGCGATGGCCGCTGGTGGAGATGAAGCAAAACGCGCTTTTGATGCGATGATGACGATGAAAAAGATTGACGTTGCGACGATTGATGCGGCGCGAGCCAATGTATGAAAAATTTTAAAAACATACAAGAATATATTCAAGACACTCCGCAAGAGTTTCGTTCAAAACTAAAAGAAATGCGGGCGCTTGTTACAAAACTTGTGCCGAAGGGCAAGGAGACTATTAAATACGGCATGCCGACGATAGAGCTTAATGGCAAGAACTTTCTTCACTATGCCGCCATGAAAGGCCATTTGGGCTTTTATCCAACGCCATCCGGCGTAAAGGCTTTTCAGGTAGAACTTGTGAAAAAGAATATTGATTTTTCAAAAGGTTGTATTAGATTTCCATACTCTGAACCGCTGCCTCTTGCGCTTGTTAAAAAAATAATCTCATTTCGCTTAAAAGAACTGTAGTATGTCCATTCTTAAAACAATTTACTTTGTACGTCACGGACAGAGCGAACACAACATCGCTCCTGTTTTTCAATCGCCTGATTCTCCCTTGAGCGAAGAGGGGAAACGCCAAGCTCTATCAATGGCCGAACGTGTCGCTAAGATTTCGTTTGACGTCCTTATTTCAAGCCCCTTTGTGCGAGCTAAAGAAACCGCTGAGGCCATCGCCCAAGCCAGCGGAAAGACAATTGAAATTTCAGAACTGTTCACCGAACGCATTAAGCCTTCATATATCAACGGCAAACCATATACGGACTCTAAAGCTGAATTATTGTGGCGGCAATGGGAAGAAAGTCTGTTAACACCCGGAGCGCGCGTCGAAGACGGAGAAAATTATGATGATTTACTGGCTCGCGCCGAAGCAGCGTTTAACTTTTTACAAAAGCGAACCGAGCAAACCTTTGTTGTTGTCACGCACGGCTATTTCCTGCGTTTTATGATTGCCAAGGTATTATTGGGTGAACACCTTTCCGGAGAAGTGTACAAGAGATTTCAAAAATCACTCGCCACTGAAAATACGGGTTTGACGGTCTTACACTACAGAGATGACTTTGAAGAAGGCCCGCGTTGGCGTTTGTGGATTTATAATGATCATGCGCATTTGGGCTAATATTGTGCTATCATGGAGCTATGAAAATAAACATATCTAAAGGCACAGTACATGTTATGCCGGCAGATTTAGGAAAGTCTCTGATGGCTGACAAAAAAGCCCTGAAGGCATGGGAAAATCTGACTCCGCTCGGACGAAACGAGTGGATCTGCTGGGTCACCTTTGTAAAGAAAGAAGAAACTCGAAAGGACCATATCAAGAGATTGGTTAATGAAATTAAAGAGGGGAAGCGCCGACCGTGTTGTTGGATTGGCTGTATTCATCGTACAGATAAAGCGATAAGTCCATCCATCAAAGGCATACTTGCTAAAAAAAATTTAATAAAGTAATTTAAATTAATATTCAAATGTCTACACAAAATAGCGAACGAGCGTTTCTTCTACAGAAAATCCAACCGGCGTTGCTTGGTTTAATGGATGGCTCAGTTTCAACTTTAGCGCCATTGTTCGCGACCGCTGGTTTAACTAACGATCCTTTGACGGCATTTTTTGTTGGTACGGCAGCATCAGTCGGTGCCGGTATCAGTATGGGCTTATCAGAAGCTTTGTCTGACGACGGCGAAATTACCGGTCGCGGTAAACCATTTATGCGCGGTATGATTACCGGTTTTGCTACTGTTCTTGGTGGCATGCTTCATACTATTCCATTCTTGTTAACAGATTTAAATCTTGCTTTGAAATTAGCTTATGTGATAGTAGTGCTCGAATTACTTGCAATCGCATATATTCGTTATAAATATATGCAGAGCTCACTCATTAAAACTACTATTCAGGTTATCTTGGGCGGCGCTGTTGTCTTTGTTATCGGCATGTGGCTTGGTTATCTAGGCGCACACTAATCAAGATTCTGTCTTAAAAATTCCGGCGAGGACTAATGAGGCTAGTAAGTAATTTTTGATAAAATTATTATTTATCTGTTTTGGCCTGTTCGGTCGTCAGATCCGCCTTTCTTGTCCTCGTCATCATCACGACCGCCGCCGCGTGCTGAGTTTCTGTTGTCTGAACCGTTGTTGAATGTATAAGTCATATGTTTCACCCCCTTTCTATTAGTTAGTCTGCTCGCCGGTCCTTCATTAGACGCGTTAGAGTGAAATTGTGTTACATTTTATTTATTAATTCGCTTGTATTAGTAAATTTTTTCGGTTACTTTGCTGATAGCACAATAAGTTTGGCGTAGGTCATTTCTTATGATAAGCTGATAAGACCTCTCTATGAAGAAAAAAAAGAAAACTATCGTCCTGTGTTCAAGCGCTGCTTTTTTCAAACAGGTACTTGTCATAGGCAAACAGCTTGAAGCCGCAGGTTTTAAAGTCGCTTATCCTTTTGGCGCGTTAGCCATGAAAAAAAGCGGCGATTTTGTGGTTGAGCATTATAAAACTTGGTTTAAAAATGCGAATCACTACAATAAAAAAACATTTTTGATTAAAAATCATTTTAGAAAAGTAATCAGAGGTGATGCAATTTTAGTGTTAAATTATAAAAAGAAAGGTATGACCGGTTATATTGGCGGAAATACTTTGGCGGAAATGGTTATTGCTTTTCATTATAAAAAACCGATTTATATTTTAAATCCGATTTCTGAAAAATTGAGTTTTAAAGAGGAGATTATCGGCCTTGGCTCAATTTTTATAGAAGGCGATCTTAAGAAAATCAAATAAATATTAATAATACCCTTATGAACAGAGTTGTACACTTTGAGATCCAGGCCGATGAGCCGGAACGAGCCGCGAAATTTTATAGAGATGTTTTTGGCTGGACCATAGAAAAATGGCCGGGACTCGGTTATGACTATTGGATGGTGATGACTGCGGAAAAAGATTCGAAAGAGCCGGGCATTCACGGAGGATTACTAAAACGTCCGACACCGCTCGCTAAAGAAATGTGTGGTTCAAATGCGTTTGTCTGCACAATTCAAGTTGATGATTATGACGCGACTACTGATAAAATCCTAGCTGCCGGAGGAAAAAATGCTATGCCGAAATTTGAAATAGCGGGAATGGCTTGGCAGGGATATTTTATTGATACCGAGGGAAACACCTTTGGCGTTCATCAAGTAATACCAAAAGTTTAAATATATGTATGAGCGAAGAGTTATTTGATTTATATAATGAGAATAATGAGTCGCTCGGTATAGTCAAACCGCGCTCTGAGGTTCATCGTGATGGGGATTGGCACAGAGTTGTTCATATTTATGTACGCAATAAAGCCGGACAATTTTTAGTACATCGTCGTTCGCCGAAAAAAGATTTGGCTGCAAATACCTGGGACACGCGTTTTGGCGGGCATATTCAAGCCGGTCATGATTATGACGAAACGGCAGTGCGGGAAATTGAAGAAGAAATCGGATTGCAGGTTTCGATCAATGATTTAATTGTCGGAGGAATGCGCGATTATAATGGAGAAACAAATAAAGAACACGCTAAATTCTATTTTTATAATTTTAACGGTGATATAAAAGATTTAAGATTCAATGATAATGAAGTAATGATGGTTGAATGGATGTCGGCAGATGAGATCAGAGAATCAATGATACATAAGACCCGCGATTGGGCAGGGAGTATCGAGGGATTTGATTCTATTAATAGTTGGTATATAAGCCATTTTTAGAACCTGTTTCTAAAAGCCCCTCCGGGGGCTTTTTTATATGTGGATAAGTGTCTTTATCAAATTGGGAAAAAATAATGATCTATAGATTGGCCAATGAATATAAGGCGGAAAGGGGAGTTGACGTTTTCTTATGATAGTGTATAATATACACTAAGAGGAAGATATATGAAACAAAATCAACAAACATTCTCCATTAATCAATTCCAACATGCCATAGTTGCAGTCGATACGGTTATTTTTAGGATCTATAAAGGATCGCTGCAGACACTCTTATTGGAATTGACCAGAGAGCCGTATATTGGAGCCTGGGCAGTACCCGGAGGTTTAATTGTGCCCCAAGAGAATATTGAACAATCAGTTGTTAGACATTTAGAAAATAAAACGGGCTTGAAGGAAGTGTATTCAGAGCAACTGGCAACCTTCGGAGATATTGAACGTGATCCGCGCGGCCGTGTTGTTTCCGTAGCTTATTTGGCTTTAGTGGCAGAAGCCCCAAATGGATTACAAACAATTTCCGATTACAGTGATATCAAATGGTTTGCAGTAGATCAGTTACCAATCTTAGCATACGATCATAAAAAAATTATCAGTATGGCGCTTGAACGTTTACGGGCAAAGGTGAGTTATACTAACATCGCCCAACATCTTTTAAAAAAAGAGTTTACTCTAACTGAGCTTCAGCTGGTATATGAAATTATTCTGGGACGCTCATTTGATAAAAGAAATTTTCGAAAAAAAATCTTGTCTTTAGATATTGTTAAAGAAACAAAAAGGAAAGTTACCGGAGCATTTCGACCAGCGACATTGTATGTATTCAAACATAAAAACATCAAAATTATTGAAGTATTATAGTTAAAATAACACTAAGTATATGATCTAATTCAATTGACAAAACAGATAATGTATGCGAAAGTGGCAGATTATTTAAAGTAAATAATATAGTAGGTTCATTTAAAATTTATAAAAATTTTTTCTAAAATAAAAGAAAGAGGTGCAATCATGTTATTCGGAACACTAAGATTATTCCGCGGAGCCGGCACTACAGGACATGTCATGCTATTCAAGAATGGAAAGCATAAAGACATGGGAGTAGGCTGGAGCGGTTTCATAGGTTTAAAGACAACTCCGGCTGTAGTTCCGACCGGTCCGCAAATCTATGATTTTTCAGTTGAAGCTCAGACAAAGGATATCCAGCAGTTGAGCTTCAGTGGCAGGGTTACGGTTAGCCTTAATCCTCAAATCGTTGTTACAAACTTTGATTTCAGTACCAATGAGCAGGGCAGCTTACTGCATAGCTGGATGAACGATGTAAAAAACATTGTAACTGAAAAAGTGTTGAATCCGGTTCGTACCAAGGCTTTGACTCTAAAAGTTTCAGAAGCAATCAAATCAGAAAGCGCTTTCGAAACGGCAATTTTTGATGTTATAAGTAAAGATCAGGTTTTAGTTCAGAAAGGCATTAATGTTTTATCCTGCGCTATCACTATGGTATCGGCTGACGAAGATATCACCAATGCCTTGGGAGCCAAAGATAAAGAATTGATGTTGACTGAAGCCGATAATGCCCGTCATGAGCGCCAACTCACCAACAGCAAGAACACACGCGCTGTTAGAGAGTATGATGCGGACACGCAGCTTGTGCTTGCTCAGAAGAAAACAAAACTTATTGAACAGGATAACGCAAACAAAGATCTTGAAGCTGCCGGCGATGCTGCCGCAATTGAAAAACGGCTTGCAGGTTATAGCAACACAGATGCCGGTAAGTTATTGGCAATTGGCTTTGTTGATCTGGCTAAATCAGGTAAAGTGGGCAATGTAAACTTTGAGCCCAGTTTAGTCAGCGCAGTTCGCAGTACTAACGGAGGTTAAGATGAACAGGATAGTCATTGTTACTAAGCTCACTCGGCTTGAAGAACTGATACTGAAACATTTCAGCGAAGAAACAGTGGCATTTATACTCGAAACATCTGAACAATCTATTGACGTATATAAAGAGGAAGATAGGGCGTACAAAGAAGCTCTTGATCTCATACGCCAGCAGATTCCGGCAGACCTTGCGTGTACATCTATTGAACGCAAAGATTTGCCCACATTTGTTTTCCGCGATGATGATTTTATCATCGCTTGCGGGCCGGACGGTTTATTCGTCAATCTCGCGCAGTATGTAACCACTCAAACAGTACTCACGGTCAATCCGGACAAGAAAACCGTTGCCGGAGTACTCATGCTCTTTGATCCTTCTGAAGTAGGTTCTGTTCTCACTAAAGCACTTGCTGATGAAGCTGAGTATGAAAAATTGCCATTTATCAAAGCCTCAATCGGAGTCGACAAGACTCTCTGGGCGATAAATGACATCTTCATAGGTCGCAAAGATCATGTTTCCGCCCGTTACCGTATTACCTATGCGGGACGCATCGAAGCTCAATCTTCAAGCGGTATTATCATTTCCAGCGGAGTCGGTTC
>CAYUIC010000013.1:16900-18559 GCA_964444675.1 uncultured Gammaproteobacteria bacterium
AATCCATACAAGTTATGGTTGAAGCAATCAGCGGCAGAAACTCACACCGTTTGTCATCAACGCCGGCTCCTTCCGATAAAGAATTGGTCTTTGTGGTAAGAGAACCGTTCCCTATGCCAAACACGGGAACTTCAATTATCACCGGCAGGATACGGCCCGGCATGCCTTTGACAGTCAATTCGGAAATGCCCAATGGAGGATGCGTTTTCTCCGACGGTATTACTGAAAGGACAATCAGCTGGAATGCCGGCGATACAGTAAAAGTTTCAGTAGGTGAACGTTTTATCAACAGAATCATGAAGTCACTCTATGAAAGGATAGATTATGCCGGAGTTTATTGCAAACTCCGGTATTTTTTTAGTTTCTGCTATACTTAAGCTATATTCATGAAGACTTTATTCTACAACACAAAAGAGACAGTTAGGACCTGTTTTACGGGGAAATTTTTGCTATGGCAAATTATCGCCATAGTGTTAACGGCTATCATTGTATTATCGGGTTTTGATTGGTATTATTTTGTTGTTACACGCAGCCAGACCTTACATAAGCTTATTTATCCGGCGCTCATCGGCGGCTTTCTCTTGCCGGTATTTATTCCGCTCGCCTTTTTATTTATCGGTAAAATTTTAAAGGAGAAGAAAGCCATGATTGTCGGTTTTGCTTTAGGTCAAGCCGCTTTATACAGTGTTCTATTATCGTATGTCTATAAGTCCTTGACCGGTCGTATTCCGCCCATGATGAATTTTCGCATCTTGGAACTGGGCAGCGATATCAGCCGCGGTTTTCAATTCGGCTTTATGCGCGGCGGCATATTCTGGGGCTGGCCTTCTTCTCACACCACCGTAGCGTTTGCCATGGCCGCAGCGTTCTATATATTGTTCCCCAAAGAGAAGATGTGGCGGATTCTTACCTTTGCCTACGCGTTATACGTGGGACTAAGCGTTTCAGTGAGTATCCATTGGTTTTCCGAATTCATCGCCGGTGCGATTTTCGGAACAGTCGTCGGCATTGTTGTCGGCAAAGCTTTTAAAAAAAATTTTTATTCAATCTAATATGAGCAATCACTCAGGAGAACAACCAAAGAAAATATTTGATCCCGAAATTAGACAGGATATAGTCGAAGCCGAAAGATTTGTAGAGGGGATGAAAGAAGAAATTAAAAGCTTGGGTGATGATCTTGAATTATATATTTCACACCTCGAGAATCAATATGACTACTTGGCTTTTACTGAAGACATGTCCAAGGATCCTGACATAAACGTTTCTCCGGATGATACGAAGAAAATAGAGCAAGATATTGAAAAGATTAAAAAAGACATTGAAGATATAAAGACATGGATGGCGCAAATGATTTTACATAAAGCTCATTTTGAATCCCAAATAGATAATTTTAAAGATATTGAGCGAAGATTGGTGGCGCTGCTCGTCAAAATTGACCCTAATAGTAATAATTAAATTATATGTCGAAAAAAATTGCGTTATCCATACTTGCTCTTGTTATAGTGTTTGCCCTTGGTTACGGAGCATGGTACTTATTCGGTCAGAAAACCCCGGATGCCCCTAAGCAGGTTTCCCAAGAAGAAACCGTTAATGGCCAAGTAATTACGGTGCGAGGTTTGATGACCTCGGCCTTAGCTACGCGCTTCTTCTTTTTGACTT
>CAYUIC010000013.1:18569-22620 GCA_964444675.1 uncultured Gammaproteobacteria bacterium
TGCCGAAGAAAAATCCGGGTGAAGTGCAGACCCTGGAATGCGCTTTGGGTTTGCAAGCTGATGCGGATTACTACGCGCTGACGGGATTAAAGCCGGAAGATCAGTTGATTTATTCTTCGGGCAAAATTGTTGATGTGCGCGGAGCTTTTACTAAAGCGGGGGATAATGAGAAATATGATATCATCGGCACGATTGCCGTTGAAACAATCGTTTCCGTCAACGAAGGAGAACCGGTAGGCAATGAGAGCGAGATGCAAGGCTATACCAATAACGAATATCATTTCAGCTTCGAGTACAGCGCTGATTTCAAGCAATTAAGCGAGGATGACAATGCGCGCTTGCCCTGGTCCTACGGTTCATCGCGTCCCGGCTTGCGTCTGGTTACTGTGGATTTGCCTCGTGAGATTATGCCTAAAACCAATTTTGCCGGCGGAAGCGTCAGTGTTGGTATTTCACGCGATTCTGCCGAAGTCGGTGGTTGTATTATCGGCGATTCGGAACCGGCCGAGACTAAAACAATACATAATGCGACTTTTGTCATTGAAAAGTTCAACGACGCCGGAGCCGGCAATTTTTACGAAACCACCAGTTACCGCATTTTGCGCGATAATGTTTGCATAGCGTTGGAAGCGACCATCCACTCGACCAATCTTGGGAATTATTCGCCTGAACAGGGGATTAAAGAATTCGACAAGACCCGTATCGAGGAAGTGCTTGATGAAGTGGTACATTCCTTTAAATTTACAAAATAAAATTGTTTTACTATGAAGGAGGTTCTCGCTAGTCAATCTTACGAAACTCAATTTAAAGATCCGTGTTGGCAAGAGATTGAAAAAGTCTGCCCGGATTTATCATTTGATGACAAGGAATTATTACACAATTGCTTAGCTAGTTTTGATGACCAAAATAGCTTTTCAGAACAAAGAAGAGCTAGTAAAGAATTGGCGGATAGAATTGTTTGGGATTCTTTTGAAGGTAACGAAAATAAGTTGCTTCTTCCTTTATCAATGTATGCTGCCAAAGCAGAAACGGATTATATAGAATGTTATAATTGTTACTGCACAATGCAAACTGCCGGCCTGTTAGTTGAACGAGAGACTGGAGATACATTGGATTTAACCAGTATTTCTCCGTATCTTGCCGAAGGTTTAACTAGGGAGCACGGCTGGGAAAATGATGATCGATCGGTGCGGAGTAAAATTTTTAATTTACTTAGTGGCTGTAATTTATATTTACTAACGGACGAAGATCAGGAAACCGTGATCCGTCATCTGAGTCAATTTATTGAAAAACATAAAGTTTCAAGAAAGAATACCCGAGATCATTGCATAGCTGACATTGCAAGTGCTATAGAATTAATTCAAAAAATAGAACCAGATTATTTTGGAGATAAAGACCCAAATGAACTAGCCGAGGAAGTCATTGGCACCACAAGTGATACAGATTGGCCCGATGCAGAGTTTGATAGATATCAAGATGACTATGAAGACACATATAATCCGTATAATGATGACGATTCAGGTAGCGACAACATAGGTGAGTTGATGGCTCAGTTACATGATTTAATGAATCAAACACGCTCAGGAGAATACAATACTTTTTTTAATGATAAAAGTAAGCGCAAAGAAATTTTTGAATTTAGCGCTGCTGTTGCGGAATACCTTATTAAAGAAAATGTCCCTAATTTAGTCATTATTGATCGCAGTGCTCGACCTTTATATGTTGGCGTCATTGAATATTTACGTAATAAATTCCCTCAACAAAAAAGACCAAATATTTATTTTATGAATCCTAAGGGATTTAAATCGCGTGAAGAATTAAGTCCAAGCGAAATTAACGAGATTATTGAAGATTGCGAATATAAGGATGATGCCGTAGAGAGCCCGGAATTAATACGGTCAAAAGAAGAAATTCTTAAAGAATTTGATGAAGTGTATAGCCGTTTACTCAAAGAAAAAGACAAACCAGTATTAATTTTTGACACCTGTCTACATAGTGGTGATTCTTTGGCGCCTGTAAAAGAAATTTTTGAAGAAAAAGGTTTTGCTGACATACGAATTGGCGCGGTTAATCCAGCGCCAATGGATTCAAAAGTTGATACAGATTTTTATATTACGACAAAGCTGCCGATAAATCACTGTTATCCCTTTGACAAAGATCGAATCATTGAAAAAACATTTAATCATATTTATTCACAGCGAAATGATGATCAATTTAAACGTAGGACCTCTATCGCGCTTCGCGAGGAGATTAAGAAAATTATGCAGGAATATCTTCATTTAAAAGAAAGAAAAGCAGCATAGGGGGAAGCAAGGCTTACTGAGGTTGTCTCCGGTCGTGAATGTGGTCATTTTTGCGGAAAAGTAATATAATATATAGTATATGCGCTGTCCCAATTGCCAACGCTTAATTTTAAACAATACGCCGAACTGCCCGTACTGCGGTCAGGCGGTGTCTTCTAATCAAAATTCACAAACTAATCAAGCCAACCCTATGTTTGCGACAAATCCTATGCCTCAACCCGCCGGAATCCCTCCGGTAGAACATCATGAAGCCGTAGCGCATGAAGTAAAAAAACGCCACTGGCAACGCTGGGTATTTTACGGTTTGATTATTGTTATTGTTTTGGGCGGCGTATGGCTCATGGTCAAGATGAATAATGATAACGCCCAACTTCTATTAGCAGTCACTCAAACTAAGGATGAGTTGAACAAAGCCAAAGTGGCGGTTTCTGAAAAAGATCAGCAGATTCAACAGATTGATGAAAGTTTGAAAAAAGCCCAGGAAGAACTCAATGCTCAGACTGAAAAATATAAAAAGGATGTAGAAGGTCAAGCCGGTTCCGTAAAAGATCTTCAGCAATGCAAAATGGATCTCTCGGCATCAGACGCCAATATCTATAATTTGATTTTGGAATTAGGTGTAGGCGCTTCAACCGCCAATTTGACTAAGATTCCGGTCGCTGATGCAAACTTGAATATGGGCCCGGACGGAGACCAAGACGGTTTGTCAGATGATGTTGAAGCCGCGCTGGGCACTAAGGCAGACAACGCCGATACCGATGGCGACAGCTTTAAAGATAAAGATGAATTATTAAGCGGCTTTGATCCTTTAGCTAAAGACGCACGATTGCCGATTGATCAGAAGTACGCTGACGGACAGCGCGGTAATATCCTAATCCAAATCGAAGGTTCAAAAGACGCTTGGTATGTCAGCCCTGCTGACGGCAAGCGTTACTTCCTTGGTCGTCCGGCAGACGGTTACAAAGCCATGCGTTCAATTGAGTTTTGGACCAAAAACTACTCAAAGCAGTAAGTATGAAAGACAAATATTATATTTACGTATTTCGGCATGGCCGGACTTTTGATAATATCGAAAGCAAATTTTCCGGTTGGCGTGACTCTAAGTTGACTCCGTCCGGCGTTGATGACGCAAAGATTGTAGCCATCCGCTTGAAAGATAAAAAGATTCAAGCTGCAATCCATACCCGTCTGACTCGCAGCCAACATACTTTAAAAATCGCTTTGCAGTCACACAAAGAATGTGTCAGTTTATTTTGTGATGACAAGATGATTGAGCGAAGTTACGGCTCATTGGCCGGCAAAACTCACTTAGCGATTGTTAAGAAATACGGACCTGAGCAATATGACCAATGGCATCGCGGTTTTCACCACCGCTTGCCTAAAGGTGAGAGCTTTGCCGATGTTGAAAAAAGAGTAGGGAAGTTCGTGGTCAATTTGTCCAGCTTTATAAAAAAACGAAAATGCAACGTGGCCATTTCCGCCCACGGCAATTCTATCCGGCTCTTTAGGAAAATTATTGAGAAAAAGACCGAGAAAGAGGCTGTCACCTGGGAAATCCCGTATGATAAGGTATTTACCTATTCTATTGAATTCAAGGGTAAAAAGGCCATAATCAAGCCGGTCTAAGGCTTGACAGCTATATTATTTTGCGTCATACTGAGCATATTGTCCGCCAAAGGCGGATCAGCCTATGGCTGACTTTTTATTTTACTGATATGTCTACAACTTGTGATTTAACCGGAAAGCGC
>CAYUIC010000014.1:0-17442 GCA_964444675.1 uncultured Gammaproteobacteria bacterium
AATTAATTCCGCGTTTTATACTGCGTGCCCTCAGCGGCAAGACTTTGCCTTTGTACGGTAAAGGTGAAAATATACGCGATTGGATTTATGTAGAAGATCATGTCAAAGGCATTATGAGTATTATTGTCAAAGGCAAATTAGGTGAAACATATTGTTTAGGCGGAAATAATGAAATGACCAATTTTGATATTGCCAAACATTTATTAAAAGCACTTGCTAAAGATGAAAGCATTATTGAATATGTCGACGACAGACTCGGTCACGATTTTCGCTATGCGATTGATTCAAGTCGCGCCGCCACAGAGCTTGGTTGGAAATCCGAAACGCCTTTCGAACAAGGTTTGGTGGACACAATCGCATGGTATCAGGCCAACGAAGCCTGGTGGAAGCCGTTGTTACGTGAAATATGATTGAACAAAAAGCGCAAAAACGTATACTGTGTTCAATTGGCGGTGGTCCGGTAGTTAATTGGCGTGATGAACTTGAAGTGTTGAAAACAAGCGGTCTTAGTGAATGCGCTCTGCTGCTTGAGCGGATGAATAGTGAGCAACGCCGCGAGCTTTTCCGCGAACTTGAAAAAATAAGCGACCTCGCCATTCCCTTCATACAGGCGGCGCATGATATGGAACTATGGGAGTGCGATTATTTAATAACGCGCCATCATACGGAAGTTTTTTCCTTTTCGAGCGAACCGCAATTTTTTACGTTAGCAACAGTATTGCAAAAGTATAAAGAGAATATCATTTTTGAAAACCCGGCCGGCAGAACTCATGCGGATTTATTCGCCGATGAAGCTTTGACTCGGTCTGGTGTTCTTGGAATTTGTCTACAGCTCGGTAATTTGGAAAATGACAGACTTCATAATCAAAAAAAATATCAGATTTCAATCCATGCCCTTGATCATCATACGCTAAAAGCCACAAGAATTTCTCCGCTAATGTCGAGTTGGTGGCGCAGCTTGTTGACACCCCATCGTCGTCGCCTGGAAAAATTGTCGGAACTTAATTATCTGAAGCATGTTCCGGCAAATTATCTGGCGCCGCTTATTGTTATCGACGCGGACAACACGCTTGACGAACAGAAGGAAATAAAGGAATATATACGTCTATTGCTAAATTAATAGTATGACCATTCTGGTTCTGGGATCGGCCGGCAATTTAGGCACGGCTTTAACTGAATATGGGGCTGAGCGCGAGGATTTGAGGCTTATCGGCTGGGATAAAACGGACATTGACGTCAGTGACCAGGTTTTGTTGTCTAAAAAAATAATTGAATTAAAGCCGGAAATTATTATTAATACTGTCGCCTTTAATGACGTGGATTCGTGCGAAACCAGCGAAGAAGCAAAAGCCTTAGCAAACAAATTGAACGTTGAATTAGTTACAACGCTTGCGGACATTGCGCTGGAAATTGATGCTACCCTGGTTCACTATTCTTCTGACTATGTATTTAAGGGCGACTCTGAGAGGGGTTATAGCGAAATTGATGAAGCTAATCCGTTAAGTGTATACGGTGAGACAAAGCGTGACGGAGAAAAAGAAATAATCAGCGCGAGCGGCAAAGGGTTGCAGTGGTATCTCATACGCACCTCAAAATTGTTCGGGCCAAAGGGCACGAGCGTTGGAGCAAAGCCAAGTTTTTTTGAGCTGATGTTTCGATTATCAAACACCAACCCCTCACTTAAAGTTGTGAATGATGAAGTCGGTTCATTTACCTATTCAAGAGATTTGGCGGCAGCGACTATTGCGCTACTTGATGACAATGCGCCTTATGGAATATATCATCTTATCAATAGCGGTGAAACAAGCTGGTATGAGGCTGCGAAATATTTCTTTGAAAGTTTGGATAAGCAAGTGGCTCTTGAGCCGGTGCCCGCCGAATCTTTCCCGCGGCCGGCCAAACGTCCCAATCATTCTCTATTATTAAATACCAAACGTCCAGCCCTGCGGTCTTGGCAAGAGGGCGTTTCGGATTATTGTAACAAAGAACCATTTATATGAAAGGAATAAATTTATCCGGCGGACGCGCAACACGACTTCGCCCCTGTACAAAAGTGACCAGTAAAGGTTTGCTGCCGATTTATAATCGACCGATGATTTACTATCCGCTTAATACATTATTAAAAGCGGGTATAACGGAAATTTTGATTATTGTCGGACCTGAACATGCCGGACAATATTTAAATTTACTTGGCTCAGGCTCTGAGTTTGGTGCTCGTTTCACCTATGAAATTCAAGATGAACCCCGCGGTTTGGCTGATGCGTTTATTATCGGAAAATCGTTTGTTGGCAAGGATGATGTCGTCATGATTTTGGGCGACAATATTTTCGCCGATGATTTGAGTGATGAAATTAAGAATTTTAAAAAAGGTGCCAAGATTTTTGCTAAAACCGTACCTGATCCTGAACGCTTCGGAGTTGTTGAAGTAGACGCCAGTGGCAAAGCTGTATCTATTGAAGAAAAACCTAAGCAGCCGAAAAGTAATCTCTGTATTACGGGTTTATACGTATATGATAATCGCGTTATCGACGTCGCCTCATCTGTTAAACCCAGTGAACGAGGAGAGTTAGAAATTACCGATTTGCACAATTGGTATTTGGAAAAAGGGGAATTGGAAGTTGCGATGGTTACTAACGAATGGATTGATGCCGGGACCTTTGACAGCTTGCTCGATGCGCAAAACCTTGCCAAAACAAAACTTGATTCTAAGATGATTATTTAATGTCTATTCCCGCTTCCCAACATAAACTGATTATCGGTACGATTTCATACGGCGCCCTGACGGCGCCGTATCTGCCGTTATTCAAACAGAGCTTAAAGGAGCAAAGTTTCCAAGATTTCGGTTTGATGATTCATGACAACACTGAAAAAAATCTGGGCTTTGGCAAAGCTTATAATCGAATGATTGAGCAAGCTATAACTGCGGGCGCCGAATATTTTTTCATTGTTAATCCCGACCTGATATTGGAACCACAGGTATTGGAAAAGTTAGTAAGGATGCTTGATACTCAAGTCAAGTTAAGCGCAGCCATGCCGAAATTGCGAGTCTGGGATTTTGAACATAACAAAAAAACTTCAATCATTGATAGTTGCGGCTTGGGGATGAAACCTTGCCTAAACTTTTTTGATTACGGACAGGGACAAGTTGATACAGGCCAGTATGACACGCAAGATATAATCGGGCCGAGCGGGGCCGCAACAATGTTTCGTCTAAGAGATTTTGAAAAAATAGCAGAAAATAATCATTTCTTTGATGAACATTTTTTTATGTACAAAGAAGATTGTGATTTGGCGTATCGTTTATATCTCAAAGCAATGAAAACAAAGCTTGTGCTTGACGCGATTGCTTATCATGATCGCAGTTCGGCGGCCGGGAGTTTGATTAAAAGATTCTTTAATCGTTTCAAGCGGTCGAAGAATGTTAATCGCTGGGCATTTACCAATCAGCATTTTCTATATATCAAATATTGGTCAAAACAAAGTTTCAGTTCAAAAATATTGGCAATCTTTCGCATGATAATTATGTTTATTCAAGCTGTACTATTCGAACAATACTTGTTATCTTGTTATTCAACTATAGTCACAGAAGCTAAAACCTTGAAACGTTATTAATATGGATATTTCCGTTATCATTGTATCGTGGAAAGTTAAAAACAAGTTAAAAGCTAACTTGGAATCTTTAATGGCAAGTTCCGGAGTTTCTTTTGAATGCTTCGTCGTTGATAATAATTCGGATGATGGAACTTTGAAGATGCTTGAAGCAGATTTTCCTTCAGTAATAACAATTGCCAATACTGAAAATCTTGGTTTTGCCAAAGCCTGCAACCAAGCAATGAAACAAGCGCAGGGCAAATATATTCTTTTGCTTAATCCGGATATGCAGGTTTTTCCTGACACACTTGTTCAAACATGTAAATGGTTGGAAGCTAATCCCCAGGCAGCTATTGTCGGTATTAATTTAATAGGTGAAGATGGGAACAATATTGAACATGTTCGACGTTTTCCGAGACTCTTAGATCAGATGGCGATTTGTTTAAAGCTGCCTCATCTTTTCCCTCATATTTTAGATTCATACTTACGTAAAGATTTTGATTACAGTAAATCTGCTCAAGTTGACTCAATCCGCGGCGCATTTTTTCTTATCCGCCGTTCCGCTTTTGAAATTCTGGGTTTCTTAGATGAGCGATATTTTCTATGGTTTGAAGAAGTTGATTATTGTCGTCGCGCAAAAGAAAGTAATTTAGCAGTCTGGTATACCTCTTCAGCTAAAGCTAAAGATTTTATTGGACAAAGTTTTAACCAAATTTCTTTAAGCAAAAAACAAAGTTATTTTAAGCGGTCAATGCTGGCTTACTTTAAGAAGTGGCATCCGTACTGGCAGTTTTGTGTAATTAAGATTTCTTGGTTTATATCTTCTGTTATCGTTATCCTCGCTCGGGGTTTTGGTTTTTCTTCACGAACAAGAACATAGTATGCACAAATTAGCTGTTATAATCAGTCCTAACTGGAAAGATTACGCCGAACGTTTTTTGCGCGATTGTCTTGTAAGCTTACGCGCGCAAACCATGCAAGATTTCAAGATTTTTTTGGTTGATAATGAAACCAGTGAAGCAAGCTTCTCTTTTTTAAAAAGCCAGGCTCCGGAAGCGGAAATTATTCGCTTGGAAAAAAATGAAGGTTTTGCCGGAGGAAATAATGCAGCGTTAGCTAAAGCGATTGAACAAGGCTTTGAATATTGCGTGCTTATTAATATGGATACTGTTTTGGAACAAAACTGTTTAGCTGATCTTGTATTGGCTGCTCAGAATAATCCTGAAGCGGCAATACAGGCTCGTTTAATGATGTGGCCCGAACAAGACAAAGTAAACAGCTTGGGCAATGTTACTCATTTCCTCGGCTTTGGTTTTTCAAAGGGTTATAGAGAAGTATTTACCACACAAGCTTACACTATTAAAGAAATCGCCTATCCTTCGGGCGCCGCTGTTTTATTGCCTACGCAGGCTCTTCGAGAAATCGGTTTGTTTGATGAGGAAATGTGGATGTACAACGAGGACCAGGACCTGGGTTGGCGTTTCTGGCTGTCCGGGCGCCGTTGCCTGTTGGCAGAATCAGCAGTGGTATATCACAAATATGAATTCAGTCGTTCGGTCGCTAAATATTATTGGATGGATCGCAATCGTATTATTGCCATATTAAAAAATTATCATCTTTTCACCTTACTAGCGATTGCCCCGGCTTTTATAGTTATGGAGTGCGGATTGATATTATTTTCTCTGAAGTCCGGTTGGTTTAGAGAAAAGATGAAGGTGTGGGCTTATTTTGTATCAATTGCTCATTGGAACTATATTGTATCTGAACGGAAGAAGATACAGGCCGCGCGGAAAATAAGCGATCGGAAAGCCACCAAGTATTTTTCGGGCCGAATCTGGTATCAGGAAATTGATGATCCGAAATTGAGATTAATTAATCCCTTTTTTGCATTTTATTGGAAAGTAGTCAGAACAGTGATGTTTTGGTAAGCTGAGATTATGGATATCAGTATTGTCATTGTTAATTATAAGAATAAAGGATTCACCTTAAATTGCATTAAATCCATCGAAGAAGCTTCATTCGAAGGCTTGCAATATGAAATTATCGTGGTCGACAATAACTCCGGAGATAATATCGGAGAGATTTTGTCATGGCAGCATCCGAACGTCTTGTTTATACAGAATAAGAGGAATATCGGCATGGGAGCCGGGAACAACACCGGTTTGCGACGAGCTCGCGGACACTATCTTGTAGTAATGAACCCGGACACTTTGGCGTTTAAAGATACTTTTGTTAAATTGAGGAATTTTATGGAAGAGAATCCGACCGTGGGAATGGCCGGACCAAAGCAGTTCAATCCCGATAAGAGTGTTCAAGATTCATCATATCGATGGCATAATCTGATAACGCCTATCTTGCGCCGTACTTTTCTCGGCGGTTTAGGAGAGAAAGAATTACGACGTTTTATGATGGCGGATTATGATAAAAAAAATGCCCGTGATGTCGACTGGCTTTTGGGTTCATGTCTTTTTATGAGGGCCAAGGCCTTGAAAGACGTCGGGATGTTTGACGAACGTTTTTTCCTTTATTTTGAAGATACAGATTTGTGCCGTCGTTTTTGGAAAAAACATTGGCGCGTGTGCTATGTGCCGGAAGCCAGTATTATTCATAACCATAACCGGGAAAGCGCCAAGCAACCTTGGTTCACCTTTTTTATGCACAAAGCGAGCCGACGTCATATCAGCTCCTGGTGGAAATATATCGTTAAGTGGGGATTGTCGATTCCCGAATCGCGCTAGAGAGGCAGGCGGTACAAACCTTGCACGCCTTCGTATTCACCCAGAGTATATACAAAACTTTCATCCGTCGAGACTGTCAGTCCGGCGGTATTTTTAATTGAGGAAATATTCAAGATATATGAAGAACGGCTTTCGGAGTATAAGCGGATTGAATCAGATAGCGCGACTACGACGGCCGGTTTTTTTACGAGTTGCTTGACTGAGCGAATCGCTGCGCCAAAACGGGTGAGAAGATTATCTTGGCCGTTGTTCCAACGACGTAACTCCAGGGACGTGGAATAAAGAATTCCATTGTTAGTCCATTCTCCGGAATCAAAATCTTGTGCCGCTTCGACAAGACGGGGAGTGGGGAACAAGGGCAAGGGTTCGTCGATGACATACAATTTTCGTCCGCTGTGCAAGCAGGGTAGCTCAGAACCGTTCAGCACAAAATAATTTTGCGCTCCCGGCAATTCAAGTTGTTTCAAGTTGCCTCCGAGTTCACCAATGAGGAGATGTTCGACGCCGGTTTCCGAGCGGGCGATAATAAAGATCTGTTGGCCATATACGGCAAAATCGACAATTGTTTCTTTGGTCGATATTTCTTTGACTTGATGACGGACAACGGATTGCGAAGCCGTGGAATAACTTGTGAGTATATTTTTTTGCGAGCTCCAGATGCTGCCCGAGTCTACGGCGTTCCAGCGTAATAATTCAATCGCGCCGATTGTTTTACTAAGATCCACAACCGTGGCATCTACCACGTCAATCAAGAATCGACCGGCTGATAAGAACTGTTCATCTTTTGACCATTGCAGGTTCTGAATTTTTTCTCCGCTTGGCAGGGGAATATCCGTAATTTTACCCGAAGCGGTAGATATTAAGTTGATAGTGTTGTTATCAAACAAAGCGAAATATTTTCCGCTGCTTGATGAAGCACTGAGAGTGCCTTTTGTTTCCTTAAGTAGCTCCGGCTTTGACTGTTTAAAAAGATGAATGGTATTAAAATTAACCGCTTCGTCGCCTTCAAGGCGAAACTCTTCCTCCCAAGGCCAATAGCCGTACAATTCAAGACGGATTGTATGTTCTCCGGGGGCTATATTCTTAAGTCGCGCGCTTGTGGTTAAAGTCGAGTCATTGTTGAGGCCGGCCCAGAGTCCGGTGGATACCGCTCGTCCGTCGATGAAGATTGAAGCGTTGCTTGGTTCGCTGTCAATTAATACCGTGCCGGTTTTTTCAAGGCTGAGACGACGCCAATTGATAGTATGGCCGGTCGCATACAATAGTACAATCGGGACCAGAATACAAAAGATGAGGACAAAAAACGCAAATAAAATTCGGCGTGATTTTAAAGACATAGATTATTCGCTGCGTACGATGGAAACTCCGATGGCACTGAGACGCGCTTCGATATTTTCGTAACCACGCTCGATTTGATATATATTGTCTATTTCAGTTTTTCCGTTGGCGATTGCTCCGGCGATAATCATTGAGATGCCGGCTCGCAAGTCAGGTGAAGTCAGGGAACGGCCATGCAAGGTTGTGGGGCCCTGAATGACTACACGATGAGGATCACACATCGTAACATTAGCCCCCATCTGCGTTAACATGTCGGTAAATAACAAGCGCCGTTCATAAATTGTTTCGTGAATCAGCGAAGTGCCATTAGCTTGCGTCATTAACACCGTAAATGGCGACTGTAAGTCAGTGGCAAAGCCCGGATATTCATGGGTTTTAAGATTATATGCCGGAATGGATTTTGGAACTTCAGTAATTTTCAACCAATCGCTTCCTCGTTCGAACTTAATCCCAAGTTTTGCAAAGATAGCCAGTAAGGATTCAATATGATCGGGACGGCATTTTCTGATCATGAGTTGCGCGCGCGCCGCAGCCGCCAATATGGCAAAGGTTCCTGTCTCAATGCGATCAGGGATAATGGTAGTTTCACCGCCGCGTAGTGAAGCAACGCCTTCGATACTAATTCTTGGTGTGCCTGCTCCTGAAATACGGGCGCCGCGTTCATTAAGATGTTCGGCTAAGTATTCTATTTCCGGTTCCATCGCGCAATTATTTAATGTGGTGACGCCGTCGGCAAGCACGGCTGCCATAATCATGCTTTCAGTGCCGGTGACGCTGACCGTGGTGAAGAAATAGGAACAGCCCTTCAATTTTTTTGCACTGATATGGTAAAAATTATCCTTATATTCAACAGTGGCCCCCATTGCCTTAAATCCGTCGATAAACAAATCGATTGGTCTAAGCCCGGCGCCGATTACACAGCCGCCAGGATGAGGGAAGATTGCTTGTCCGGTGCGCGCTAAGAGCGGCGCGACGAACATAATTGAGGCGCGTAATTTTTTAGCAAACTCGATTTCTAAGATCTGCTTAGGTTTCTGACTCATAGTGAGCACAACCTGGTCGTTGTCGTGAGTGACGCTACCGCCCAAATCGGCGAAGAGTTCAAGTGAGCGTTTGCAGTCCTCGATTGCCGGAAGGTTATGCACGACTAACGGCTCATCGCTCAAGAGAGCGGCCGGTATGATTTTGAGGGCGGCGTTTTTTGCGCCACCAACGGAAATTTCTCCTCCTATTTTCTTTCCGCCTTGGATGATAAATTTAGCCATAGACCTTACCTACTATAGCTTATTTCTCGTATTTTTTCAATTGCTGAAGGCTATGGCCTTATGCTACAATGTGATGTATATGTCATATCAATTTTCACCACATTCGCCTTGGCGAACTCTCATTTCTATAGTTATTGTTTTACTGCTGTTAGCCGGCGCTTTTATGGCCGGTGTTAAAGTGTCCGGGAAAGGCAATTGGAGCGAAGCCATTAATATTTTTGATGGAAAAGTCCTTAATAAACCTTCATCGAGCAATGATGTCGACTTTTCATTATTTTGGGAAGTGTGGCAAACGCTGAAGCGTGACTATGTCGACCAAGACAAGCTAACCGAGAAAACGTTATTTTACGGCGCCTTGCGCGGACTTGTCGGAGCGACTGAAGATCCATATTCAGTATTTATGAATCCCGAAGAAGCTAAGGAGTTTGAAGAAGACTTGTCCGGTAGTTTTGAGGGCATTGGAGCGGAAATCGGATTTAGGAACAATGTTTTAACGATTATCGCGCCTCTTGAAGAAATGCCTGCTGTCAAAGCGGGTATTAGAGCGGGTGATAAGATTCTTGAGATTGATGGTAAAGATGCCTCCAATTTTACAGTTGAAGAAGCGGTCAAAATGATTCGCGGTCCGAAAGATACTCAAGTTACTTTGACTATCGTTCGGGACAAAGAACCCAAACCGATTGAAATAAAAATTACGCGCGCTACTGTTGTCGTGAAAAGCGTGAAATATTCCTTTGATGAAGCAAAGGGAATCTTCACTATTAAGATTTTTAACTTTAACAGCGATACCGAAACCCTGTTTAATGAAGCGGTGCAACAGGCGCTGATTAAAAAACCAAAAGGTTTAATTCTTGATTTGCGCAATAACCCGGGTGGTTATCTTGAAACAGCGGTAAATGTAGCAAGCGATTGGATTAAGCAAGGCACCATCGTTACCGAGCAGTTCGGTGACGGCAAGAAGATCGAACACGGCGCCAAAGGTACCGGGCGGCTTGTCGATATGCCTACCGTGATTCTCGTGAATCAGGGAAGCGCTTCAGCTTCCGAAATTGTTGCCGGCGCGCTTAAGGATAATGCTAAGGCAACTCTGATAGGAGAAAAAACTTTTGGCAAAGGCTCAGTGCAAATTTTGCGTCAATTGGAAGACGGCTCGGTAATTAAGGTTACGACAGCCAAATGGCTGACTCCCAAGGGGACCAATATCAATGAGCAAGGCATTGAACCTGACAAGATTGTTGAACGTAGCTCTGAAGATCGCGAAAAAAACCGCGACCCGCAAATGGACGCTGCCATTGAACAGCTTCTGCATCCTGTAAAATAATATGATACAGACGCGCCAGACCGGTTTTACGTTAATTGAAATTCTGGTGACGGTCGCGATTATGGCCATACTGATGACTGTTGCGGCCAATGGTTTTAACCGTTCAAACTCAATGCAGAATTTAAAGGCCGCCGCTGATGCTTTAGCCGGTGATATGCAAAGCACAGCTTTGGCTGCCCTTAATTCCCAGCAACATCAACTGCAAACTGCGGGTTATTGGGGAATTCATTTTGACTTATCCGCTGATACATATACTATTTTTGCGGACCTTGATTCTGATCAGATTTATGATACTAATGAAAAGTTCAAGTCGGTTACTCTGAGTAAAAATATCCATATCACCTCCATTTGTTTTACGGTTTGCGGGGTAGCCGACGGAGATTTGGCATTTGCTGCCGGCACAGCCATCCCGGCTTATCAGGGAACGGTTATTACTAATCTTACGGGCGATATGAGTGTCGAGTTAACTGACAGCGTGACGAGCGCCGTGACCGATGTGATACTTAACCCTTTTGGCGGAGTAAGTGTTCAATAATATGATTAAACAAATCCCGCAGCATAATCAAGGTTTTACTTTACTCGAAGTTGTCGTAGCGCTTGGTTTGTTGATCATGGTATTCGGCGGAGTCACCGGTTTGGCAATTCTTTCAACCGAAGCGGCTAAATCTTCAAAAAATAATTTGATTGCAAGTTATTTAGCAAAAGAGGCTCAGGAAATCGTCCGCTATAAAAGAGATTTAAATTATTTACTGGCCGTTTCTCCTTTTACTGATATTGCGACTGAAGTAGACACCGAAGTATTAAATTTTAAAATTAATTATGACGGCACTGTCACAACAACAACCGATGCGGAAGTAGAAAACGCCGCAGTGCTGGATATTGCCAGTAACTTTTACGCGCAAAGTGCGGGTACGGACACTATTTTTAGACGCTTGGTAACAACGACCTATCATGCTGCCGTCGGTCCCTTGCCCGCTTATATCGATGTTATGGTTGAAGTACATTGGAATGATGATACGAGGCGAAATACCTATACCCTACAAAGCGAATTAACTGATTGGCGCTAATATGACATACACTGCACGATACAATCAATCCGGTTTCACGCTTCTTGAAATGCTCATTGCTGTGAGTCTATTTACTATTGTCATGCTTGTCTCTACGACGATGTTTATTCGTTCTCTTGATATCCAAGCTCGCTCAGTTAATTCTCGAAATCTTCAAGAATCTTTAAATTATGCTTTGGCGTTAATGTCTTCTGAAGCGTCCGGTGCTGTGCAAGATCCGACGACTTGTTTACTGACTCTTGATTGCACAGACGCTACTCAGTTTTTTTGTTCTTACTCATCAGGCACAAAATTAACATATAAAAATACTGGAGGATTATGTGTTATTTATCAACTTGAAAATGATGCTAATGGCATTTCACGTTTAAAAATGACTCGTAACGGAATATACGCTTACTTAACTCCTCCTTCAATGCAAGTTACCTCACTCAAATTTAGCACTGGCAATGTTGATGATGCAACCTATCCGATTGGCGAAGTTACGATGTCTATAACCGGGCAGACTTTAAGTGGTCAAGAATACCCTGAAACTTTTATGTTGCAAACCAGCGTTGCTACGACGCCTTAACTATATGATGATTGTTAAAAAAATTAAAAAAGATAAACGAGGCATGGCCCTCATCATCGTATTAACAGCTTCTTTTTTAGCTCTGGTTATGATCGGGGTTGGGGCGACTTTGTTATCAAATAATATTGATAAATTAACTTCGGTAGTAAATCGAAATAAAACAAATGAAAATATTAAAAGCGGATTTGAACGAGTGAGGGCTTTGGGTAAAGTGAGTCCCGCGTATTTGGCAAGTTGCAATACAGGGGATTGCATTAATACAACAAATGCCAGCTGCATTACTTGCGCCAATGGCGTTATCGACTTAGGAAACGGTAACCGACAGAAAGTAGAGATTACCAACATTACCCAGCCGGTGGAAACGGAAGATGGTTATGCGGCCGGATCGGTAAATGTATTAGTGACCGGTTATTATAAGAACTTGGCCAGCCAGCGTTCTTTTAGCTCATGTTTGAATTACTGTGCGTTATCCGGACATAATTGCGGGGATAACGGTTGCGGAGGTATATGTGGAACCTGCACCGAACCTGAAACCTGCCAAAGCGGTGTTTGCGCTGGGGTAGCTACGGGTTGTGGCGATATTAATGTAGAGTGTTCTGATGAATGTATAGTTGGCGAGGCGTGCGGTGGCGGGATAGTAATGGATGAAAATAATAATAAAGTAGTTGTTGGAGGTGGTTGTCAGAGAACCAACGGAGACGGATGTAATTCAGGGGCTGATAGTTATAGTGATTTGTGGGACAATAGCGGCGGACATTATGTGGAAACATTTGCAACACATAATAAAGAAGGAGAAGAGAATGTTTTAACTCTGCTCAATTTAGATCCTGATTTAAATGCCTGGGCGGCCGTCAAATTTTGTAATGATCTTATATCCAATGGTTTCAATGATTGGTATTTGCCGGCAACAACAGAATTAGACTTGTTGAATGACTTATGGCAAGTCACCACACTCAATGATTTTCAGCCGACTTGTTACTGGTCTTCAACGGAAACAGGTCAAGGAACGGCTTATGTAAAAGATTTTTCAACTCCCTTAAGTTTTCCCTGCACTAATCCGGGAGATAAAAATGAAAACAACTATATCCGTTGTATTCGTCGTTATTAACTTTCATGAATATTGTTGAAGCCAAGAATAGAATAGAGAAGTTACGCTCCGAAATCAATCGGCTTAATTATTTGTACCATGTTTTGGATAAGCCGGCCGTAAGCGACGCCGTGCTCGACAGTATTAAGAATGAGCTGGTTAAACTCGAACAAGCATTCCCTCAATTGATTAGCAGCGATTCGCCGACGCAGCGTGTCGGTGGACGGGCTTTGAATAAATTTCCAAAAGTGAAACATGCTTCGCGCATGATTTCTTTGTTTGACGCCTTCTCGGAGGAAGACATGAGGGAATGGGAAGAGAGAACAGTAAAAATTTTAGAACAAAATAAAAAGAATCGTCGCGATATTAGCTATTTTGCAGAATTAAAAATGGATGGTTTAGCTGTCAGTTTAATATATAAAAAAGGAGTATTGCTGCGCGGCGCCACTCGCGGCGACGGTCAAGTAGGAGAAGACGTCACGGCGAATTTGCGGACAATCGACTCGATTCCATTGTCTTTGCGCGTGCCAAGCAGTGCCGAATTAAAAAAAATCGGTTTGGAAAATTTTGCTTCAGTTATTATTGAACGGGTCAAAAACGGAGAAATAGAAATTCGCGGCGAAGCCATTATGACTGAAGAAACTTTAAAAAAATTAAATAAATCATACAAAAAACAAGGCAAGCCACTGCTCGCCAATTCCCGTAACGCCGCGGCCGGTTCTATCCGCCAACTTGATCCGGCGATTACGGCCGAGCGCCAGCTTGATTTTTATTGTTATGACATCGCGACTGAGTTGGGGATTATCTATCATGACCAAGAACATGAACTTGCCAAATTATTAGGTTTTAAATCTTTATCCGCTAACGCGCGTTGTTCTGATCTCGAAAAATTGCTGGCTTTTCATCATCGTTTTGAAAAGAATCGGGATAAGCTCCCATTCGAATGCGATGGAGTCGTGGCTGTAATAAATGATACGCGGCTGTGGCCAATTCTCGGGATTGTTGGCAAGGGCCCGAGGTATATGATGGCCTATAAATTTGTCGCCGAGCAAGCCACGACCAAATTACTTGATGTAGTATGGCAAGTTGGTCGTAGCGGCATTTTGACGCCGACTGCCAAACTATCTCCGGTCCGGGTTAAAGGCGTCACGATCAGTAGTGCTACGTTGCATAACTTGGATGAAATTCATCGTTTGAAAATCAAAATTGGCGATACCGTTATCTTAGAACGCGCCGGAGACGTAATTCCTAAAATAATCGGAGTTTTGGATAAATTGCGGGATGGATCTGAAAAAAATATTACAGTGCCAAAAAACTGTCCAATCTGCGATTCCAAAGTAAATAAAGTCGAAGGGGAGGTCGCTTATCGTTGTATTAATAAAAACTGCTATGCCGTTAATTTGCGACGCCTTGAACATTGGTCGTCAAAAGCCGGACTTGATATTGAAGGTTTGGGGCCCAAGATTATCGAGCAGCTTGTAAAAGCGGCGTTAGTTTCGGACGCGGCCGATTTCTACAGTTTGTCTAAAGATGATTTTCTGAGTTTGGAACGCTTTGCGGAAATCTCGGCTTCTAACACGCTTAAAGCTATTAATAATTCTAAGCAGCCGTCTTTGGAAAAATTTTTATTCGCCCTAGGCATCACACATGTCGGCGAAGAAACCGCCATTTTGTTGTCACGAAATATTATGAACTGGTCAAAGAAAAAGAAAATCCTTCCAGCTGATCTGATTGAGGTCTTTAGTTCACTGGATATAAGCGACCTTGATGCCTTGCCCGATGTCGGAGAAAAAGTGGCGCGTGCAATCAAGGAATGGTTTGCTCATGCCGCTAATCAAAAGTTATTGCACAAATTAAGTCGCGCCGGGTTTGTTCTTGAGCTACCGACAAGCGAGCAGGCAGGGCCTTTGCAAGGCAAAACCTTTGTCTTGACCGGGAGCTTGTCAGGTTTGACCCGCGACGAGGCAAAGGCTACAATAAGGAAAAGGGGCGGAGAGATTTCAGAAAGTGTCAGCTCTAAAACTGATTATCTTGTAGCCGGCGATAAGCCCGGTTCAAAATATGACAAAGCCCGCCGCCTTGGCGTTAGTATATTGAGCGAAGCGGAGTTTATGAAACTTATTTCATAATCATATGACACGAAAAAACAGTGGATTTACTTTGATTGAATTGTTGGTTGTTGTCAGTATTATTGCAATCCTTTCGACCTTGATTGTCGTATATTTTAATACCGCTAAAATGAGCGCGCGTGATTCGCGTCGCTTATCAGACGTCAAACAGATTCAACTGGCGTTGAAAATGTATTATAACGATGTCGGTATTTACCCGACTTTGATTACTGCCGGTTCCTCAATTGCCAACGGGGGTACTAATTATTTGCTGCGTGTCCCGGCTAATCCTACGCCGCGCTCTGATAACGGCTGCACCGATCAAGAATATCAGTATAAACAACTTGAAAGCGGAGCTCGTTACAGTTTGGGTTTTTGTTTAGGAGATACGACTGATGATTTGAACGCCGGTAACCATGTGGCCACCGCAAACGGCATTTTAAATTGTCCAACCGGTTATGTTGCGATTCCCGGATCATCCACTTTTAACACCAATGATTTTTGCGTCATGAAGTATGAGGCGAAATGCGCAACAACCGCCGCGCCGACTGTCGGTTTAACGACTCCGAGCGTCAGCAACAATACCTACACCAATACTTCCCAAGCGTGTACTGGTTCCTATGCGCCGGTTTCAGTTTCATCAGGTTATCCTATCGGTAAAATTTCCCAAGCAACAGCAAAAACATACTGTCAAAATATTGGCGGACATTTATTGACGAATCCGGAATGGATGACTATTGCGAGAAATATTGAACAAGTTTCTGGTAATTGGTCGACCGGAAATATTGGTAGCGGTTATATAAATATAGGAAATTATAATAAGACAAATGCGATGATTGGTACTCCTGATTATGCAACAGGTGAAGTGACGTGGGATTATAAGCGTACACATTCTCTGTCAAGCAGCGATACTATTTATGATATAGCCGGAAACGTTTCTGAATGGCTGGATACGACCTGCATTGGCGGAACCGGTGCTGGAAAATATGATACAACCTCGGGATACCTTGAATGGAGTAATGGAGCACTTGATGATTATGAGAGAGGAGCGGCGGGGCCTAGTTCGAATTCCTATACAAGTTCTCACAAGATTGGGGAATACCACGGATGCACCACGGATGGCAATGCTTTTCAGAGAGGTGGCAGTGTTCTCTCTACTAGTATATTGGACGGAGGAATATTTGGTCTGCTATTAGATAGAGCTACTACGGTAGATACTCAGCACGTTATAGGTTTTCGTTGTGTAAAATAATCCTACTCCGCCTTTGGCGGATACGGATTATAAATATTTTATGAGTTTATCAAACAAAGACATTAAACATATTGCCAAGTTGGCGCGACTTACGTTGACAGACAGCGAAATACAAAAATACCGCCGAGAAATCAGCGGTATTATTAGCTATCTTGAACATGTTGCCGAGATTAACGTTGCAAAAGTTGAAGCAACGCCGACCTTGACTGTGACGGGACAGTTGCGTCGTGATGAAGCAATGCTTTGGCCGGGTGATGAGCGAGAAGCAACATTAGCAGCTGCGTCAAAGCAAAAGAACTCATACATTTCCGTACCGCGAATTTTTGAATCATGAATTATAATGAACTAACAATCGTCGCTGCCCGCAAACAGCTCGACAAAGGAGAATTGACCAGCCTCGCTTTAACAGAGTCTTGTTTGAAGGCGATTAAAAAATTAAATAAGAAATTGAATGCCTGCCTGCTCGTTGATGAAAGAGGAGCGCGTCTTGCTGCGAAAGAAGCGGATAAGCGCTTAGCCAAAGGAGAGAGAGGAACTATGCTCGGCATACCATTTTTAGTTAAAGATAATATCATGACCAAAGGTTTGCGTACGACGGCTGCTTCCAAAATGCTGGAAAATTATATAGCGCCTTATGATGCAACGGTTGTTGCGCGCTTAAAAAAGGCCGGAGCAGTCTTGCTCGGCAAAACCAATCTTGATGAATTCGCGCATGGCGCTTCTACGGAATATAGCGCTTTCGGAGTTACAAAAAATCCTTGGAATCTTGCAACTGTTGCCGGAGGATCTTCCGGCGGTTCAGCTGCAGCCGTTGCCGCGCATTTGTGCTTATTTGCGCTGGGCACTGACACCGGCGGATCAGTTCGACACCCGGCGGCTTTTTGCGGCGTAACGGGTCTGAAGCCGAGTTATGGTTTGAGTTCACGTTTTGGTTTGATTGCCATGACTAGTTCAACTGATGTGCCCGGCGTATTGGCTAAGAGTTCAGAGGATGCCGCCCTTGTACTTGAAACTATTGCCGGAGGAGACGAGCGCGACGCCACCAGTCTCAAAGCCAAAGCTGCCGTCTACGCCGTCGGCAAGATAACTGAAGATTTAAAAGGCCTT
>CAYUIC010000014.1:17452-21839 GCA_964444675.1 uncultured Gammaproteobacteria bacterium
TTGGCATTCCTAAGGATATCAAGGCTTCCGCCGCCGTAGAAAAAGCTTTTGAGCATATGAAGCAAGCCATGCGCCAAAGAGGAGCCAAGCTTGTCACTATTTCCATGCCAAGCATGAAATATGCCATTGCTGCGTATTATATTATTACCCCAAGTGAAATCAGTTCCAACTTGGCGCGTTTTGACGGCCTACGTTTTGGAGATAACAAAGCAAAGCAAAAAAAACTTGCCGGTGCATATGAAGCGGTCCGCGACGCAGGTTTTGGGCCGGAAGTGAAGCGACGTATTATGATAGGTACATACTGTTTATCTGCCGGTTATTATGACGCTTATTATCTGCGCGCTCAGAAAGTCCGGACAGTCATTATTAACGAGTTTAAGCGAGCCTTTGAAAAGTGCGATATTATCATGACGCCGACAACTCCGTCCGTCGCCTTCAAAGCCGGCGCCAAGAAAAATCCTTTGCACATGTACCTTGAAGATGAGTTCTTGATTCCGGCGTCGTTCGCCGGTTTGCCGGCCATCTCGATTCCTGCCGCGAAAATCCCCATGCCGATCGGCGTGCAATATATCGCGCCTTTTCTCCAAGAGAAAAAAATGCTCCGCATCGCCGCTATTTGCGAGCGCTTAGGAATTGACCATACAGCTTCGGTGAACGTATAATATAATGGTATGAAAAAACATTACAACACTTTTAAAGCCAATCGTTTTGATAACATCTTGCGTGCTCTGGCCATCGTCTGCATAGCCGGTGTTGCGCTGGTTGTTATTCTCTTCGCCTCGACCCCGGACAATCGCCGCACAATCGCTTCATGGGTTGGAATTGAAAAACCAAATCTCGCATCAAACCAGACGCCTAACTCTGAGAAAAATGATGCGGGCATTACAGGCGCCGTCAGTGTTAATTCCAAGATTGCGGTGAGACCACTGGACCGCGACGATCATTTGTGGGGACCGATTGATGCACCGGTCAATCTGATAGTATATGATGATTTCGAGTGCCCGTTCTGCGCGCAGTTTTTTGAAACCGTCAATCGCGCCAAAGAAGAATTTGGCAATGACTTGGTGGTCGCTGTGCGCCACTATCCCTTAATTAGCCATGAACAGGCCATACCGGCCGCCGTCGCTGCGGAATGCGCTTCGGCGCAAAAGAAATTTTGGGAAATGTATAAGCTGTTATATGAAGACAACAAGGCGGGCAACTTAAAACCCGACACTATTGCCGCCAATGGCGCTACGCTCGGTCTTGATGAAAAGGCTTTTAATGAGTGTTTGACTAAAGAGACATATAAGGATAAGATATTGGCGCAAAAAGACGAAGTGAAGAATTTGGGCGTAATCGGTACGCCTGCCAGTTTTATTAATAATCAATATGTTCCGGGCGCTCTTCCATACGAGGATTTTACTTATCCCGACGGGAGCGCCGCGCTCGGTTTGCGATCTCTCATCCAACAGAAATTGAACGCCAACCGATAGCTTTTGGGAGGGTTCGCATAGCGGTCTAGTGCGCACGCTTGGAAAGCGTGTGTACCGAAAGGTACCGAGGGTTCGAATCCCTCACCCTCCGCACATGAAATTTATCATCAACAACAATCAGCTGCCGGTTTCCTACCATCAGTTTCTCCGCCAGGCAGGCTATACCTATATAGAAGACCGACGCAGCGGCCAGGGAAGTTTTGCCCGTCCGCTCGGCAATGGTCATTATCCGCGTTTTCATATGTATGTTGACGAATATGAAGGTGGCAAATTGGCATTTAAAATTCACCTTGATCAAAAACAAGCCAGCTACGAAGGCACCACCGCCCATAGTGGAGAATATGATGATGAAGGTCCGGTAAAAGAAGAAGCCGAACGTCTTAAGGCACTCATAGCGCAATCTCCGCGTTCCGCTAAAAAAAGTCCTGAACCAAGCAATCCGTGGGCGGCGTTTAAAAAATAGTATATGACCAGTCCAGCAGACGAAATAAAATCACGACTCGATATTATAGAGGTTATTCGCGGCTATGTTCCTTTGCGTCCGGCCGGCTTGAATTTCGTGGCGCGTTGTCCCTTTCATAACGAAAAGACCGCCTCGTTCAATGTCAGCCCGACCAAACAGGTTTGGCATTGTTTTGGTTGCGGCAAAGGTGGTGATTTGTTTTCTTTTATCATGGAGATTGAAAAATTGTCGTTGATTGAATCACTTCGCTTACTGGCTCCTAAAGCCGGCGTTGAACTAAAAGCTGACAGTGGTCCGAAAGCCTCTGAGAGAAATCGTGTTCTTGATTTATTAGAACAGGCATCGACTTTTTATAACAAAACCTTATTGTCGCAGGCGGGTCTTAAGGCAAAAGAATATGTGAAAGGACGCGGTATGGACCAAGCAACGGTTGAACATTGGGAAATTGGTTATGCTTCTGATTCCTGGGACGATGTGGTAAATCTACTGCGCTCCAAGAATTTCAGCGAACATGAAATAATCAAGTCAGGATTGGGTATTAAACAACAGGGAGGATCCCGGGTATATAATCGTTTCCGTGGACGAATTATGTTCCCGATTCGTGAAATTAACGGGAATGTCATCGGTTTTTCCGGCAGGTTGTTGCCTGAGTTTGAAGCCCGCGATAAAACCCAAGGGAAGTACGTTAACAGCCCTCAGACAATCGTGTATGACAAGGGGCATGTTTTATTCGGTTTGGAAAAAGCCAAACAGTCGATTCGTGAACATGATTTAGCGATTGTGGTTGAAGGACAGATGGACTGCGTAACCGCTCACCAATTCGGCTATACCAACGTAGTCGCTTCTTCCGGTACGGCTTTGACCTTTGAGCAAGCCATGTTGTTAAAGCGTTTTACAAAACGAGTCGCTTTTGCTTTTGATATGGATGCTGCCGGACGACAAGCCTTGGAACGCGGCTCTGATCAAGCGTTTGAAGCTGACCTTGAAGCTTTGGTAGTAAGTCTGCCACATGGTAAAGACCCCGATGAATGTATTCGTAAAGATTTTGACGGATGGAAAGAAAGCATTACCAATGCCAAACCGGTAATTCAATATTATTTGGATGAAGCAAGCGCTGAACATGATGCAGGCACTTCGGCCGGCCGACGCGCTATCAGCGATTATGTGTTAAAAAAAGTCGCTCGCTTGAGTAACGCGATCGAGCGCGACTTTTGGCTGAAAAAGTTATCGCAAGCGATTAATAGCGATGAAGCATCGGTCAGAGAAAGCTTAAACATGATATTAAGCAAGCAGAAGTCGCAAGAAATCCAGAGTGTTCAAGCCACCCCTATTGCTCCTCCTTTGGCAGCTGACCGGGAAGAGATTCTATCTGAACAATTGTTAGCTTTGCTTCTGTCGTTTCCTGAAATGATTGAACTGGTAGGGCCTTATATTCCAGCCGAGCAGCTCTCAGGTTCTTCTCATCAAGCCCTTTACAGACAGCTCGTTGTCTATTATAATAAGAGCATCGCTCGCTCCGAAGAAGGGATTTCTAATTTCAGCTTCAGCGAGTTCAGATCCTGGCTTGTTGCTCAGGATTTTTCGGCGGTCGACCTCAGTATTCTTGATCGACTCGCTATTTTAATTGAAAGGACTTTTGCCGAGCTTAGCGCCGAAGAAGCCTCGCGCTCAGTAAAAGAAATCCAAAATGAACTTCGTCGTTCATACTTAAGCCGCCGCTTGAAAGCAGTCGCCAAACTTATCGGCGAACTGGAATCACAATCTTCAAGCCTTGAGCGAGATGAACGTTTAGATGTTTTATTGCGGGAATTTAATGATTTGGCGGAAGATTTGCGCCAACTTTCTAATGTGCCCAACGAACAATAGCCTATGGTTTTAAAATCAAAGAAAAAAATTAGTACTAAAAAATCCAGCGTGAAAACAAAAAAGACTGCCGCTAAGAAAATATCAGCGCATAAAGCAAAGCCTAAAGTAACACCCAGTATTAAGGCGGCAGCGCACAAGCCGGATCTCACCGTGATTGACGCTCTGGTCGCGAAAGTGCGTCCTCGTGGCTTTGTTACTGAAACAGAATTACTTCAGGCTGTGCCGTATGTTGAAGATTATGTCTATGATTACGAACTCTTGCTGGAGCGTTTACAAAAAAACAGCATTCGCATCGTGGAAGATTCAGGCAGTTTCCTGGACGCCGATGCTAACTTAAAAAAACACGATGCGCTCAGCTCTATTTTGGGCAGCGATAAAGATCGTTTGAAATTTGATATTTCCGAATTATCGGCGGATTCGATTCAAATGTATTTGCGTGAAATCGGAAAGGTCCCTTTGCTGACCGGGGATGAAGAAACCGAATTGGCGAAGAGGAAAGAGCGCGGCGATAAGGATGCCGAGCGCCGTTTGATCGAAGCTAACTTGCGTTTGGTCGTTTCCATCGCAAAAAAATTCGCCGGTT
>CAYUIC010000014.1:21849-22486 GCA_964444675.1 uncultured Gammaproteobacteria bacterium
TCGTATTCCGGTGCACATGGTTGAAACAATTAACAAATTTCAGCATATCCAGCGTCAGTTGATTCAGGATTTGGGACGCGAACCATTACCTGAAGAAATCGCTTCAGAAATGGGTGAGACAATTGATAAGGTTCGCTACATTATTAAAATTTCTCAAGATACTATTTCTCTGGAAACAACCGTTGGTGAAGATGAAGAAGACTCGACTCTGGAAGACTTTATTGAAGATGTTAAAAACGTTACGCCTGATCGCGCTGCCGCCCTACAGCTACTCCGTGACTATGTGAAGGAAATTATTTCACAATTGACGCCGAGAGAGCAGAAGATTTTAGAAATGCGCTTTGGCTTAATTGACGGAGTATCGCACACTTTGGAAGAAGTGGGTGCGGAATTTGACGTTACGCGTGAACGTATTCGTCAGATTGAGTATAAGACCCTGGAAAAGATTCAAAAGCATTCGTTAATCAAGAAATTGCGCGATTATTAATTTTTATTGACTTTTCCCTGTTTTTTGATATTCTGTATTCATTGTTTCGCGCCGGGCAACCGGCGCGTTATATTCCGAGGTAGCTCAGCGGTAGAGCAGTTGGCTGTTAACCAATTGGTCGTGGGTTCGAATCCCACCCTCGGAGCAACA
>CAYUIC010000015.1:0-6054 GCA_964444675.1 uncultured Gammaproteobacteria bacterium
CTACTACATCGGGCGGTTTGACTGGGCGACCCAGGCGCATACGGTCAGCGGGCTTAATGCGGACATTGTTGGTAATTCCGCGAAACTCAGTGGTGCCGAGCAACAAACCTTCAGTTGGCAGATTTACCGGAGCCGCGGCCTGACGAGCCGTCAACCACAGGATATTCGGTGTTTCAGCACTCGCCAAAGGAAAGTGAAACAAACTGGTCATTTCCTCGGTGTTGAGAATAGAGGCTCGCTCTTGTTTAAAGCGGCGGAAAATAAAATCGCGCACCACAGTCGCCGAAGCGCGGCCGCCCGTCGCAAGATATAGGCTATTGCCGTGTTCGTAATAATTATATTGGCTGAAGCTTGAAACCAAATGATTAAGCATTGTGCGAGAACGCATTTCAAGCTTGGCGCTCGCCACCAAGCGGATATTTATTTCAACTCCTGCTTTGGAACTTTTTTCTTCAATACCTTTTAAGACTTCCTGCTCTTTGGCTGTGAGTTGACGATGTTGTGCTGGCTCATTTGTTTTTTGGGTTTTTAAAGCCGAACCGAAATCACCGGCCACTTTTGCCACCTGCCCAAAACTCGAAGAACCAAGCGCTTCTTTCAATGAACCTGTCTTATAGGCTTTATCAACCACGCGACGTGCGCGAGCATGCCATGAGGGCGGAGCGCTGCGTACGATGTACTGAATGGCCATACCTTCATCATCCCCGATTTTGGACATGGCGTTAATAATTGTATTCAAGGGATCAGAGTCGTCTTTCTGGTAGGTTTTTAAAGGTAGAACATTTGATAGCTTGGTTTTCATCATGGCCGAGCTGATGGCGCCTTGCGCTGAAAAAATATTATAATCGCTCACTTCTTCTATTACCGCTTCCGGATAGAGCGCATGCACTTGCTGCTCAAGGTACAGGACATACTCGCGCGGCGTGACCATATAAAAAGAAATCACTTTGTTGTGTGCGACAATTTCAAATGCAAAATGATCGTTGCGGCCGACAAACCAAGATTTAATACCTTTTTGCGCACGCAAACCGCCGATGGCGGTAAACAGGCCTTCCCCCTTAGCAATCTCTTCGCGGAACTGTTGCACGGTTGCGGCTTGGTTTTGATCTTGCGGACTTTCCTTAGGCAGTTTTACCAAAAAGACAACGTGATCGTTCATCGATCGATTGCGCATCATCTTCCTCGCTACCAACACGGCCGCAACAAGTACTACAATAAGCGCGCCGAAAATAAAGTATATCGGACTGATCTCGGGAGTTGTCAGTTCGGTTTGCAAAGGCACATCTGGTTGGTATTCATTAAGTTGGCTTTGGCCGAAATCCATACTAGAACTTTTCGTTCAATTTTATAATGCGATCAGCTTTTAATTTTGCTTCTTGTTCAAGAAAAAACTTGTTAACACCCGGGATAAGGGTCAACCAGCTTTTGATTAAATTAATAATCTTAGTAACTTTAACTTTTGCCGAACCAAGTAAGACATTAATTTGGTTGGCCGTTGCTTCTCCTTTATAACGAAATTCTTCACGTTTTTCTTCCGGCAAATTAAAATAAACGCTTGATAGATCTTCTTCGAGTATTTTTTCAATTTGCGCAGCTCGTTCTTGTTCAGGCGTTAAGCTCATGGGGGCCGCCGGGCTTGTTACCGGTGCGGCTGGAGATGGGATGGTTTGCTCTGTTTTCGGTTCAGCCTTTTCTTGGGCAAGTTCCGGAACCGAAACCTGCTCCGGCGTCGCCGGGCTTGTGTGAGGTGTTTGTTCAATACTGGGCGTTAAAACTTTTTCCTGTTCGCTCATAGGTAAATAAACCGTAATATACGGCTAATAGATACTTATATTATAGCGAAAAATTGTTTTAATGTCATTATTTAGTTAAATACCGCTGAGCCTCACTCAACTGCTTTTCAAAGTCATTATCCATCGTCAAAACTACCATACTATGCTTAATTGCCTCCTCTTCAAAATATCGCGAATATACCGAAACCATTTGAGCAATCTTAGTAAAAGTCACCTCCTCTTTTGTTTTTCTTAAAATCCAATCGTTGGGCGTATTTGATTTATGAACATCTTTAATAAATTGTTGTTCATTGTGCTTAACTAAAAACACCGCACGAATATGCTCTTTGCCAAATTTATTAAAAATCTTAGCGATTATTTCCGGTGTTACCGAATAACCTTCAACAATAAAATCATCTTCATCAGTTAAATAGGTTTGCGCCATCATACTGATAGCTTCGTAACACGTTTCTCCTTGAGCAATATAATCCTTAACAATTTGCTCAATGCTATTTTCAGAATAAAACTCATCATTACTATCTCCGCGTAAATAACTATGTGGAAATAATTCTGGTCGCTTTTCTTTAGCCGAATACGCCCATACAATATTTTGCAGGGTATCGGTCGAGATCCAAGGAATCTGTAATTCACGTGACATCTTTTTAGCAAGCGTTGTTTTACCGCATTTTGGAGGACCGCCAATTAAATAAATCATAGTTATTTCTTCAAAACCTTTGTCTTCCCTTCCGCTCCGTCTTCGACAATATAGCCTTTCTCTTCAATTTCTTTTCTGATTCGGTCTGAAGTATCGAAATCTTTCATTGCTCTCGCGCCGTCGCGCGCGCTCATCAATTCTATGATTTCTTCAGGCAGTGCTTGCCCAATAAGTTCGAGTCCGAGTACAGTATCAAAATCCTTAATTGTCGCGAGCTTCACAGCCGGATCGAGATCTGACTTTAGTAAATTCTGCAAAACCGCAATGGCCTGCGGCATATTCAAGTCATCATTAATCGCTTCATTGAATGCTTTTTTAGTTTCTGGATTAATCTCAGATACTTCAGAACCTAATTCAGAAATTGCCCGGCGCAAATTAATCAACCCGGCGTTAGCTTGTTCTAAGGCTTCGCTCTTATAATTAATAGCTTTACGATAATGAGTCAGGAAACACATATATCTAAAAGCCAAGGGATCTATATGTTTCTTAATAGTTTCGACTTCAAGTGTCAAAAAATTGCCTGTGCTTTTCGCCATCTTCTCTCCTTCGCCCAAATTCAAAAATTCTCCGTGCAACCAATAATTAAAAAATGGTTTGCCGGTCGCAGCTTCAGATTGCGCTATCTCATTAGTGTGATGAATATTGATATGGTCAACGGCGCCACAATGAATATCAAGATGATCTTTCAAAAAATGCAGGCTCATCGCCGAACATTCGATATGCCAACCCGGAAATCCGGTTCCCCAGGGCGAATCCCATTCCATTTCACGCTTAGCTCCTTCTGGGCTGAACTTCCATAGAGCAAAATCAGTTGGATTTTTCTTTTCTTCATTTTTCTCAATACGAGCACCCTCTTTTAATTCATCCAATTTCAAATGACTCAACTTATTATATTCGCCAAATTTGCTGGTATCAAAATATACTCCATCCGAAGTAATATAGACAAAACCTTTTTCTTCTAAAGTTTTAATTAAATCAATTTGTTCTTGGATAAAATCAGTTGCTTTGCACCAGACATTCGGCTCTACAATATTCAAACTCACTAAATCTTTTTTAAAGGCTGACAAATAAAAACCAGCTATCTCATGTGCGGTTTTTCCCTCTCGTTTAGCGCCAAGCTCAAGCTTGTCTTCTCCCATATCGCGATCGCCGGTTAAGTGACCGACATCAGTAATATTCATAACATGATCAACGCTGTGCTTGTTATACAACAAAACACGCTTCAAAATATCTTCAAACACATACGTACGCAAGTTACCGATATGTTGAAAATTATATACGGTCGGGCCGCAGGTATAGAGACCCACCGGATCGCCGATTGGTTTAAATTCTTCTTTTTGCCGAGACAAAGTATTGAATAAGGTTAATTTCATATACTTATTGTAGTAGACTGGGCGTATAAAGGCAATTTTGACATTTTTTTCGATTCATAGTAATTTCAAAGCAATAATTCATAAACATTAATCGGAGGTGTTCTTTGAGTAATTTATTTGAAGATGCGCGCAAAGAAGCGCGAGAAGATGTCGCCAAGCTCAGCGATGAGCAAAGAGCCGGTTTTCATATCTGGTTTAGCTTAGCCGGACTAATAATGTTGTGGCTCATACCCAACTTATTTCACATCGATACATGGAAGGTGTTGCTCGTAAATAAAGAAATGCTCGGAGAATTCAACGGCATCTTTATTGCATCATTTGTATTGATTGCCCTCAGCACAATCAGCTATGAGCATGGTTTGCAGTTCGGCACATTTAACCTGCGCACCGCTTATCTGATTTGGGGCTGCAGCTTGGCTCTGACCTTAAGCGGTCATATTGACCCCGGTCAACTCATTGTCCTGGGATTCGTGGTTATCTTCAAACGTGGCTGGATCTTGGTCTCTTTCGTATTTAGCATCTGGTGGATGATTATATTTTATACGATAAACCGAGGGCTGACTGATGATGTGGGGTTGGCATTTATCTGTGGGGTTGCCGAAGGATTTGTGGCCTCACTTGTAATGAATAGCCTCGTTAACATTATGACCAGTAAAAAACGGCGGTGTGAAAATAAGGCATTACGTGAAGAACTATAAAAGATCATTCTTAACAAAAACCTGGAATTTGAATTCCAGGTTTTTTGTATGAGCCACCTCAGGGGTTCGGACCCTGGACCTACGGTTTACAAAACCGTTGCTCTACCAGCTGAGCTAAGGTGGCGCGATTACAACAGGATACCCTAAAATCAAAATCAGTTCAAGTCCCCTATCTTAATCTTATCTAAATTCTCATTTGTAATACCCAGAGATAAACGTCGGAACAAATCTAACACATTTCCAACTGTTACGAGGTGTCGCCGACCATTCATATCAACATACCAAATCACTCCCCGGTTTTCGACCTGCAACAACAATTTACCTTTCAATCGATTGCCGAGTATGGTCTGAAGTTTTGAGGAAGCCAGGGGAATGTTCAAAAGATTACTATTGTTAATACCGAGTGCTAAATGTCGGAATATATCCAGCGCGTTAGCGACTGCTACTTGATAACGATGGGCATGTATCGTATCAACATACCAGATTTTTCCATGATCATTAACCGCTAATAACAGTCTTCCCTTGAGACGATTGCTCAATTTAGAATCAACGGGTCCTTGGGTTTGATTTTGCTCGGGTGGTACCGGGTTTTGAGAGCTTGGTGTTTCAACCGAAGCAGGCGTTTCGGTTCGCGGGGTTTGCGTAATCACTCCAACACCACCGCCGCCCGAATTACTGGTTTCTGTCAGCACTGTGCTAAGGGTATTATGTGAGAGATTTACCAAAGAAACATAATTATCCTGATAACGCGTGTAATATAAAAAGTTTCCCGAACTACTCATTCCCATCGGAGAATGCCCCGCACCTATAATTGCTGTTTCTGAATTAGTGCTGGGATCAATCGCCCAAATAGTGCCGCCATCAAAAGCGGAAACATATAACGTATTATTCGCAAGAATAATATCACGAGGCCCACCGCTAACAGAGATTGTTGCTTCAAGTGCTTTTGAGACAGTATCAATTACTGATACCGTATTATTTAGATAATTTGTAAGATACAGATTATTATTATGTATAGCAATTCCATAATTACCGGCGCTCCCGACGGGCTGTAGAATGGTATCGCTCACAGTGTCGGTCACAGTATCAATAACCGAAACATAATTTCCTCCGATAATATTTGGATCACCGTAATTAGCAACATACAAATTAGTGCCAAGCGCGCGCATTCCGCGAGGCCTCAACCCGACCGCAATAGTCGATGACACGGTATTATTTGCGGTGTTAATGACCGAAACCGTATTGGATTCATTATTAGAAACATACATCTTGGGTTCAATAAATTCAAAGTGACTTGGACGACTTCCCACTGTGATTGTTGCACTTACGGTATTTGTCTCCGCATCAATGACCGAAACCGTATTTGAGCCGCTATTGGCCACAAACACCTTCAATACCGATCCGATAGGAGCCGCGATAATTCCACTTGGTTCGGAACCCACGCTAATGGTCGCCGCGGTAACGCCATCGTTTTTGCGAATAACCGAAACGGTATT
>CAYUIC010000015.1:6064-21800 GCA_964444675.1 uncultured Gammaproteobacteria bacterium
TTCCCCTAACCGTAACCGGAGGAGAGATATGCTGTGGCTGCTGCCCTGTTCTAATCATTGTATGAGCGCTGACAACGATATTCTTAACATCGCCCAGATTTCTAACAATTGAAATATTTTCCGCATCAGACGCAACGGTTGATGAATTCAAGCTATAGCTTGTTCTTGTGTGGGCCTCAAGGTCGCTAATCGAGGCCGCGGTAATCGCAGTGACACTTAAGTCCGGCGTTGATTCACCGCTTGCAATTGTATATGTTCCGGATAAGGTGCCTCCATTGACAGTATCGAGCACAACTGAAGCTCCGCTGTTTAAACTTACTGTCATTGTTGAACCTGTTTGCAAGGCGCGCCCGAAATGAGCGCTGATGTCTATCGTTTCGCCTTTGCCGTAGGTACCGTCGGCCGATGAAGAGCTGAAAGAAACTAAATTAGGTAATTGACTAACCAAAGTTTTTAAATTACTTACGGTCAGTGCTGCGGCTGACTGGTTGCTCATGTACACGGTTGATCCTATATTTGAAAAATCAACAGTGGTTGATGAAACTATGTTATTAATAACCGTATCGGTCAGAGGATTAATAATCGAAACGCCACCACCAACGAAATTCCCTACCAACAGTTTGTTATCAACCAGACTAGAAATATTTGGGAAAGAATAGGTTGCAATAGTGCCGGTGATAGTATCCGTAGTACCGTCGATAATTACCACTTGATTATTGGCACTATCGGTTACATACAGCTTATTCCTAAAAACAGTAGTTGAACGGAAGTTGCTTCCCGTCGACGTTATTGTCGAAACTACCGTATCGCTTCCCAAATCAATAACCTTGATAGTGGAAAAACCTCCGTTGACTACATACAGCTTTGAACCTATGCGCGCTAAACTTTGTGGTGAAGATCCTACGCTGACTGTATTCGTCACGGTATCAGTTACAGTATCAATAACCGAGATAGTATTCGCAATATAATTAACGACATATAATTTGGTCCCCACTAATACGGGGCTTCGAGCGCCGGAGCCAACGCTAATAGTTCCGACTACTGTATTTGTAAGTGTGTTAATGACTGAAACCGTAGAACTATTACTGTTGGTAACATATAATTTATTGCCAACTAAAGCCGCGTCGTAAGGCTGGCTGCCCACCGGTATAGTGGAGCTAACCGTGTTGGTTAGGGTATTAATCACCGAGACGTTGTTTGAGCTACGATTCAATACATACAGCTTAGTTCCTGCGAGCGTGAGCGCCCTCGGGGCGCTTCCAACGTTAATAAACGAATTTACTGTTAAATTCAGTGTGTCAACCACCGCAATTGTCGAGTTTGTCGTAGCGACATATACCGTAGTCCCTACCGCAAGGATATCTCCGGTATTCCCGCCTCCTATTGTTATTGTGCTTGTTATCGTGGTGGCTTGATCGTTTAAAGCAGCAGCTTCTGCATTTGGTCCAATACGCACGGGATTTGTTCCCGGAATATAATCAAAGATAATAACATCATTAATAGTGGCGTTTTCAGACAAATTAAGCGTTAGTACAACCGAGCTGCCCGTAACCGAAACACTGGACACGGACACCGGAATACCGTTTAACAAGACGGCGTAATCGTTCGCAGCCGGCACAGAGCCGGTATCAAGCGATCGATTGTAAGCCAGGGTAATCTTTTTTGCTTTTACTATAGCCGAGTTTAAAACCGGTGTCGGGAAGACAAATGAACCACCGTTAAGCGTTGTAAAAGTTGTTGTTCCATTAAAAGAAGCATTTGTTAAGTTTACTACCGCTCCATCAGCCAATACAGTCCATGGACTCTCAATAGTAAAATTACGAGAAGTTGCTATATTCGAACTATATCGCCGGGTTTTTGTCCCAGCAACTGAGCCACCATGGCTCACAACATCAGCAACATCGCCGTTAAAAGTCGCATTTCCATCAATAGCACCTGCGGTCAACTGTGAACTATTATTAAATGTTGCGTCCATACTAACAGTTCCTGTATTCTCGGCGCTGTTATTAAACACGGCGTTGCCCGTAACGCCACCTGCATTGACAGAAGTATCATTGAATTCTGCGTCTCCGCCGACGTTTCCTCTGCCGGATCCATTGTCGGGGCTGTTTTGTGAAGAATTATAAAATTCGGCATCCCCTTCAACACTTGATTGGTTAACGGCGTTGTTATTAAACACGGCGTTGCCCAAGACGCTGCCTTGACCCGAACCGGCAAACCCGGAAAAATAATTGGACGAATCATCATTAAAAGTAGCGTTGCCCATAACAGTTCCCTTGTTCGTGGCATTTCCGTTAAACGTTGCATCACCGTTAAAAAAAACTTGTTCCGACCAGTTACTGCAGCCCCCGACAAATACTTCATCAACTTGAAAATCCGGCACAGCGTTTGCCGGAATCGTACAATCGGCATCGGACCAATAGTTGCCGGGCTCACTCGGATCAGTATTAACTGCATTATTAAAATAATATGTAACAGGAGCCTCAGCGCCGATAAAAGAACCTCCATTAATAGCGGAAAAAGTCGTTGTGCCGTCAAAGGTCGCACCCGTTACGTCAACTTGAACCCCGTCAGCCACGACTGTCCATGGCGCAAGCGCGGTAAAATCACGAATCGTAGTAGTCGGTTGATCATAATACCTTTTTTGAATTCCATTGACGCCACTCGAGCCCTTTTCCCCCGCATTCTCACTTAAATCGTTATAAAAAATTGCATCAAGGGAGACGGTCCCGCGATCATCAAGAGATGAATCATGGAAAAAAGCATTCCCCTGTATTACTCCTTCATGCACAGCAGTATTAAAAAAGGTTCCGTCACCCATAATCGTACCCGACGAGATATTATGAGTGTTATCGTAGAACGAGGCATTCCCCGCAATCGATCCTTCATTATGACTGTCACCATGAAACTCAGCATTCCCGTCTACTTGCGTATTGTTAAAAGATTGATCGTAGAAAAATGCATCTCCTGTAACTTGCCCTCCGTTAGCACCAGTTCCATTAAATCTTGCGTTTCCATCATAGACTGAACCTGATGTAACAATAAGAATGTCAACATTAAGATCGGGCAACTCTAATGCTGCTTGCGTAAAACCAGCATCATACCAATAATTCCCCTGCTCACCGGGACTTTGGTTCACCGCATTATTAAAATAATATGTTACCGGATCAGCATGAACATTTGAGACATACAAAAAGGCAGCACCAATTATAATAACAACTGATACCAAACTTATATATATTTTATTTTTCCAGAACGTGTTTGTTTTCTTCATCGGATAATCTTAACGTTTTGCGCCTGAATAAGCGATCGCCCGAACTATATTCCAAGCTTCCGCGGTTCGAGGAGAAACTCCGTAAATCCAGCGAAAACTTTTAATTGCGCTTTCCTCGCTTTTCATATTCCTGTGAGCCGGCAATAAGCCATAACTAATAACCATAATAGCATTTTCATCAAAGGAGCGCTTCAAATCCGGAACTCGTCCATATATTTTTTTAAATTGAACTTGAGCAGAATCTTCAGCCGAAGCTCTTCTTTCGCTGGGCCAGCGTCCTTGGGAGATTTTTAACACATCAGTCCATTCGGCATTACTGCTCGGCAGTTTTCTAAAAGCTTGCAAATAGGAATGTATAAGGCCAGCACGCTCACCCGCTCCAATTTTTGAGCTGATACTTGATCCATAACTAATAAAACGTACAACTTTAGCTTTGGTTTCAATGCTTGCTCTTGAGTCCTGATCAATAATATTCTTATACTTTTTTAAAACGGCTGCTTCTTTCTCAATGTTGAAAAATTCGGAATTATTTTTCTCTATATTTTTCAAATCATCAGCAATAACAACCGATATATCATTATTCTCATGCGGTGACTGAACTCGCGGAGCATCACTAACACAAACTCGTTGCGTCGCCGCTTGCTGCTCGGTACTTACAGTGCAGGAAAAAGGAAAACTACTAATAATTGTTCTGCGCTGTATATTATTGACACAAGTTTCAGCCCATGCGCTGTAGATAATAGAAGAGCACGAAATCGAAGAAGAACCGCCTCCACCCCCTCCTCCGCCACCGCCTCCACCCCCGGAAGACTGGCTCAAGGTTACTATTGTCCTTGAATCACTTTGAATTAATGAATAATTAAAAGATGTGTCTTGTGCAAAAATAGCATAATAATAACTTGTACCGTTCGTAAGACCCACATCAAGAAATGCATTAGCAAGCCCAGCATATTGCTGTGAACCGTCGCTTGTATTAGCCGGATATGATCCGACTTTTCGCATCACAATAACGCGCGATAAATCGGCATCATTCGGGTTTGTCCAGTGAAGGTTAGCTAAACCGGTCCCGCTAACAACACCAATATCGGTGACTGATCCGGGAATAGTGTTATCTCGTGGATAGGTTGAGGCTTTTGAATCCAATGCCAGTGCCGAGTAATTGGTCGATGTGTCATAGGCAAAGGCGGCATAGTAATAGGTAACTCCGTTAGATAGGCCGCTGTTAAGGTATGAAGTTCCGGCGCCGTCATACACCTGAGTCCCGTCAGCAACGCTCGACGGATATGATCCTATCTTACGAATAACCTTAACCCCGACAAAATCAGTCTCTAAGGGGTTAGTCCAGTTAAGTTGGATCGCCGCATCTTGACCGACCGCAGTAAAACCAGAAACGGGCGACGGATCAATATTGTCACCGATGATCATAAGCGGGTCGCCGAGCACTGTTTGGACATAACCCATTTTAGGCATGCTCATATACGCGGCTTCCACCCACGGATAGCCGATGGCATACGCCGGCATCCAGATTTCTTCGCGGGATAAGGAACTTGTATAGGGCTCGTAGACGTTTCCGATACCACCCGAACCCCCGATAGAAATCCATTCACCTACCTGGCCATGGTAGTGCTGGTCAGCGTTTTGAAAACCCCAGGCATTAAATGATTCCCAGGTCGACATAACGGCACCGTTCAACAAATCAAAATCAAGATGGTTGGCATTAACCGGGTTATTTGAAACATATCCATCGCCTAAGTTATCTAAATAACCAAAAGATGAATAACCCATAATCGGATTAGCACTTGTTGTTATATAAACCGAACCCGGATACGGATCATAAATAACATTTTTATTAAAGTTTAATAATTTAGTTCTGGCTGAAGCATAGCCCGAATAATTCATGGTCGCCGATGAATCAAGTACCCAATAACCGGTATTCGACATATCGGCGGCGACGCCGCGATCGATCATGCCGAGGGCGTCACTTAATGTATACGCGTCCAAACGAGAAACCAGATATCGTAACGTAAAACCGTTACTTGTAAAATAATTTAATTTAAAATGATTGTCTCCAACTAAGTTCGGATCGGTATTATAATATGCGTTCGTACGTCGCGTTGTTGATTTAAAATCTTGATATGACAAAGTTATCCCAGCATCAACTGAAGCAAAATTTACCGGACAAAACGGACTACAACCATTTGCAAACGGATCATGAAATCCTTCGTCACCCATAATCTTTAACGGAACTCCCTTTACCGTAACAATAATTTTAATTACATTCTCAAGATTATTTGTAGTGAGGTATGTTTCAAGCGGCGCTTTAATTAAACTATTATATTGCGCCCAGGTAATTTCTTCTGTTAGGGGCATGGCAAAAGAAGTCACGGTAACTCCCGGTCGTTTTGATTGATAATACTCGGCAATTTGCTCGCTGTCTTGTGTTAAATTATTGTCTTCATCAGTTGTATAAGCCGAATTATAAATAACCAGTACTTCGCTTTCTGTGGGTGTAAGTTGATCGGTGCTTGCTTGGATATTTTTAAAAGGGAAAGACAGCAAAAACAAGGCTAGTATCAAAGCGCTATAGTGCAAAAAATGGCCTGTGTGGGGGGCTTGTTTCATATCTTTAGTATAGCAGTTAGAATTGTGTTTTCAAGCCTTTTTTGAATGAATTGACAAAACACCTAATTTATACTAATTTACAGACATACCGCACTTTAAAAAAATGGTTGTTTTAGCTTTTGTTAGTTCTCTTTGCTTATTTATATAGGCAGGGAAAACTAACAAAATTCCTAAATTAACCTAAATAAAAATGACAATGAAAATAAAATTTTCACTCTTTATTGCGATCATGTGGTTCGGTCTAACATTTAATTCTGTGAATGGACAGACTACTACATTTTATGAAAGCTTTGACGAAATAGGTGCATCTGCGACAGCAACCTTGCCTGGAAACTGGAAAGCAGATAAACAAACAACTGCACGGGTTGTTGGAACATATTCTGGCGCTGTAACTACTACTGAGCAGCGTGCTGGTATTAGCATGTCTTCATCCGCAACAAATGGTATATATAATTACGGTGACGGAGATCCATTGACAGCAACCAATCGATGCGTAGGTTTCATTTCCTCAGGCAGCGCAACTAAAAGCGGAAACCTGTATTGTAAATTTAACAATGCTGGATTAATCGATATAACATCAGTTCCATTGAGTTATAATATAAAAAAATATAGAAACGGCTCAAATACGGCAGGCTTCAGTATTCAATTATACTATTCATTCGATGGGAATACTTGGACATCAGCTGGAAATAGTTTTTTAACAAATTTTGCCGCAGATGCCAACAATAACGGCAATGCTGTTGTCCCTATAACGACAATTAATGTAGCAGGAAATTTAACCGTTACAATCCCCGCCGGATCTAATTTCTATCTGTGCTGGAATTACGCAGTTACTTCTGGCACTACCACTTCGAACGCCCAGGCGTTAGGAATTGATGACGTAACTATTACTGATGTTCCTCTTCCCGTTAAATTGACTTCTTTTACCTCAACCGTAAATGACAGGCAACCTCAATTGATGTGGACTACAGCCAGTGAAATTAATAATGCCGGTTTTGATGTTATGCGCAAAGAGAAAAAGGAAGGCGCGGAATGGACATTAGCAGGCGCTGTCCGCGGACATGGAACCACTAATGAGCCACACGATTACGTATTTGTTGATTCCAGGTTAAATACCGGAGTTTACGAATACAAATTAGTCCAAAGAGATTACAACGGAAATATTGAAAACTACTTGTTAAACGAAGATATAGTTATCGGTACTCCGAAAAACTTTGATCTAGAACAAAACTTTCCAAATCCCTTCAACCCTACAACGCACATTTCATTTACTCTACCCGAAAGACAAATCATAACTTTTAAAGTCTATGATATACTCGGACAAGAGTTACTGAATAAAACAGTCAGTGAATGGAAGGATGCCGGATTCCACACAATTACTTTCAATGTGGACGGATTAAGTAGCGGCATATACTTTTATTCATTAAGCTACGGCACAACAAAAACGATCGTGAAAAAAATGACGATTGTCAAATAATGTCCTTTAAAAAAAGCAACCGAGATCCAATCTCGGTTGTCTTTTTTTACTTTTATTTCAGACCCGAATAAGCGATTGCTCTAACGATGCTCCAGTGGCGATTTGCGAAAGGCATGAATTTGAAGATGTCTCGGAACCGAGCGATTGCTATATTTTCAACTGAAAGATCACGCTCCGCAGTTTGTCTGACGCCATAGGCCATCATCTTAAGGGCATTGACGTCAGTAGAATTACGCATACTGGCGAAGCGCCCGAAAACGGCTCGAAAATTGAGATATGCCCGCGCTTCCATCAGCCGGCTTACGGTAAGTGGCCAGCGCCCGCGACTGATACGCAGCACATCCTCCCAATCCGCTATGCTCTGAGGTTCACGTCCGAACGCTTCGACGAACGAAGTGATGATTGAAGCGCGTTCCCCTTTTCCGTGGCGATGACTGCTTTCGGATCCAGCTTCGACAAAAAACCGAACCGGATTTGCCTGCTTCATTATATATCGGACTTCGTTATCTGAAAAATCGGGTGTTTCGGGATCCGGCGCCGGAAGGATAGGCGGTTTTGAAGATTGCTGTACAAGCATCCAGGCAGGCGTGCCCCCGCCTCCTCCCAGCGGATTTAAAGTGATCAAAACAAGTCGTTGCGGATCAGTGACAATAGTGCGGTCAGTATAAGCCCCGTTAGCAGCGGCGTAGCCGCTCTTTGCAGCGGAAACAGAGACATTGGTATGCGCAAGCGGGACGGCACAATAATACGCACCGCTCGCATTTGTGCAGCTTATCGCTCCCCCATCTCCAGCCGTAACGGTCGCAGCGCTGATCGGATTATTCCCGTCGCTTACAATCGCTTTAACGGCAAAATCCAAACCATTCGCAAGGTCCATTGTAACGACATCGGGTTCAGAGGTTTCGTCATGCAAATCAGATCCGAAATTAACCACCGCCTTAACATAGCCATCCTTTCTGATATCAAAACCATCCGAAGGATCATCGTCGTCCTCAAATTGAATCGGGCAATATCCGACATTTCCAGAAATCGAACAACTTACATCACTCGCTCCCGCACTAACTGTGTCGGGCGTCAACGCATTTCCCAGTTCATCCTTGACAATAACCTTGTGGTTGAACTGAATGCCGTTTCCGGCCGTCATCGTAACGACTTTTTGAGCATCGGAATTTGTCGTTCGATTTTGATCTCCTCCACCATAAAAAACAAGTCTGGGATTATTGACATCGACAAGCTGAGGGTAATAATAACCGCTAACGTATACATAATATGCCGAAGTTAAATCCTGCACATCATCATCGTCAATACTGATTGTACAATACGCCGATGAGCCCGAAATCCAGCAGTCATTTCCACTCGCTCCTTCAAACCTGACATACCCAGAGCCTATAGTGACGGGCTGACCAAGTTCGTCTCTGACATTTATCTTGTGTGAAAATGCAATACCGGAAACTGTTGTGGCAACTTGCGGATCACCGCTCGCTGTACGGTCACTGCCGAATAAACCGGAAGTATTGGTAACTAGACCGTCTACCTCAACCCGTATCCCGCGGCTCGTGTTCGCAAGAGGAACCGGGCAATAGTAGATTGTTCCTTGAAGATTGGAAGTACACGATGTGCCATATGCATCACCTGCTGTCACGGTCGGAATAGTCACGGCCACATCAGCAAGCTCTTGTCCAAGCTCGGTAGTCAGACTCGTGATTTTATAGGCGTAATCCAAGCCGCTCGCACCATTAAGTGTCACTGACTGCTGCCCATCACTATGTGCAGTTCTATCTCCACTCAACATCGGCATACCATCCACAAAACCTTCTTTAGAAATATAATATGCAGTCGTTTCATCTTGTACATCATCGTCCGCCAAGGGAACCGGGCAGTAAGCAATGTGATTATCAAGCACACAGAAAGTATCATTAAGTCCGGCGGTCACCGTGTCCGCCCTTAGATTCCTATTTAGCTCGTCCTTAACAATGATTCTATGACTATACTGCAAACCAACAGTAAACCCATTCATCTCCACTTGAGGATCGTCGGCAGATGCGCGAGTTGACGTAAAAAGAGCATCGCCTTGCGAATTAGTGACATAACCGTCTTTTAAAATAGCTAGACCGAAGCCGTCGTCATCTTCGGGGGCAACCGGACAATAATATAGGTTAATATCGCTGCCGTTCGTAACACAGGCAACTGAATTAGCACCGGCCGTCACTGCCTCCGGAAGCAACGGCGTTGTTAATAACTCATCAAAAATACTGCTTGTTGTATCAATTTTATAGGCATACAACAAGCCCCCTCTCTCAAGACTTTTTACAATCGGGGCATCATTTTCTTGAACTCTATCGCCGCCCAGATCTACATGCACAGTAACAAAACCACTTTTAGCAATGACAAAACCGTTTGACGAAAAATCATCATCAGACGTAGGCACCGGACAATAGGCCGTGCCTTCAGCCAATACGCAAGGCGTATCGTTGGCTCCGGCTGTTACTGAATCCGGAGTAACGGGAACATTAAGCTCATCAGTGATACCCGTAATGACATGGGCGTATTTTTGATTAATCGTATAATGATTGCCGATGCTTGAATCATAAGAAAGTATTATTTGGTTTTCGCTGTCCGGAGCATATCCCGGCTTTGACACGGTAATAAAAATCCCCTCCTGTATCCCCACATCACAATCTGCATTCGCGTAGAGCGAGGGAGAACTAGAGTCCCCCAAATCCGAGGCATTAACAAATATATTACCGTGACTATCGGTCAGATCATTTATTAGCGTATCAACGCCGCCGTCGCAACGGATCGATACTTCTACTCCAGAACTCAAAGATCCGGTCTCTTGATTTTCTACCGTCACGCCGATGTCGCCGCTATTTATGCGGGGAATAATATAAACTCCCGGAATATTTTCCTGCATGTCGCTACTTGTCAAAATCGTAAAGTTTCCCGTCGTACCGTAAAGATTGGGATTAGTGATGCCGGCGATCAAACGGAAGGAAACCGTTCCGGAAAAATTCTGGGCGCTGCTCAGGGTTACGGTGATATTATTGTGGCCGGCGTTAGCGACGACACTTGCGACCGAGGCATTATCACCGTTGATGGATACTGTACCGGGTCCGGTATTATCGCCGTTAGTTATTGAGGTCATCACATCGTACGAACCATTGGTCAACAGTCCGTTAAAATCTGCTGGAAAATCAACTTCAATCGATGTTTGGGGAGTAGTGACATCGGTCTGGAAAAAAACGTAATATTCAGCGTCAACCGTGTTAGTGACATTTTCAATAGCGGTTACTTGGCCTGCCGACATCGCTGTTGAAGCGGGCTTAGGAGGAAACAACTCAAACAACACAAAAACAACCGCTCCAAACAGCGGAAGTATTAATAAAGCGGATTTGCCAGGAGTAAATCGCGTGCGCATCCTACTATTATATATCAAATATGGGGGAGCTGCAAATTGTGCGCCGTACAGGATTCGAACCTGTGACCATCTCCTTAAAAGGGAGCTGCTCTACCAGCTGAGCTAACAGCGCAAAAAAGTAGTAAACAATTTTTACCACTTTTGGGAATAAAAATCAAGTATCAGGTCGTTGTGGTTTTTATGACGAAGCTGACCAGCGCGTATGACATGAAAATGATGACTAAACCAATAGCGGCCCACATTAATATGTTCTTTCCTCGTTCAACTGCGCTTGAGTTGCCTCCTGAGAGCATCCAGGTAAAACCGCCGTAGATGAACATCAATAAGGCCAAAGAACCCACTACGCCGAGAACGCCATTAATAACATTGCCGATTAACGCTGGAACTGAATTAGCCTTTAACGGATTGGTTAGATTGGTCGGACCAGCGGCTTTTTCTTCCTTTTTTTCAACTACCTCAGTATACTCGGGGCAATTCGGATCTCTTGGATCAGGGCATTCGGCTTTGGCCGGCGTGGCCGACAGCACGGAAAAACCGGCTGACAACAGAAGAAAACCCCCAATAAGTAAGTATTTTTTCATATATAATCTTAACTTTATTATATAACAATCTGAAAATAAATAAAAGCGGCGGAACTTTAAGCCCCGCCGCGTTGTAACTTGTGTTACAAGGATTTATTTAATCCTTTTGTATTGTGATAGTTCCGCTGGTTTGAGCAATAAAGTGTACCGGCGCGTTTTTTACGCCATCGTTATTCTCTACTACTTTTACTGTGTATCTTTTGCCTTGGATTAAAGGCTTCAGTCCAGCGTTTTTTTTATGCCATAATGAAATTGTGCCGGTTAGTTCAGTAACCGTGAAACTTTCATCATTTAGGAACAAGATTTCGCTCCAGGGATTATCACCTGCCTGGAAGTGAATTGTTTGTGTATTGATTTGTGGTTTGGAAACCGACTGATGCTTTGGCTGGTTATTTACCGGCTGAACATCCGTTTTAACTTCCTGTTTCGCATTAACCTGTTTGAAGTCAGGATTGTCAGGAGCAGTATATTTTTTAGCTGATCCCTTGGAAATAATGATCTGTCTTCCACCAACAAAATTGCCCGGTTCTCTTTCAAGTGACAAGAGGAGTAATTTTTGTTTGGTTACCGGATCAGTAATGATTTCTATTAAACGACCGACAGCTTCTTCTTTCAGAGTATCAATAGCCTCTGGCTGATTATTCTGACCGACCAATTTATAGATAGTTGCGTTTTTCTTGACAACATAATCTTTGCCAATAAAAATAGTCACAACATCATCTTTTGTATCCTCTGCATCTACCGGAGCAACCAAAGTGTATGACTGGAAAAACAAAGTTATTACAGCGGCAGTCATAAGAGCCGTTCTCCATATGGGATATTTTGCTGAAACAAGTATGGACAGAAAAAATACACCCATGCTAAATGCTATAATTCCGAGTAAATTGGTTAGAGGTAAATTAACGATTGAACCAGCTACAACAGCAATAATAGTTAACAGAAATGCAATGTTTATCAAGAATGCTGACAGACTTTTTATCCCATCAGATAACTTGTTAAAATACTCACCGTATCCTTCGGGAGCCGTTGCAAGTGTATTCTTTATTAACCAATTAAATGCTGAGGGAATTAACCATACAATGAAACACATAGCTGCCGCTAGTATTCCACCAACCTGCAACATGATAGTGGACTGGAAAATATATCCCCAGTATAACAAACCAGCTGCAAGAGTTAAGCCACTCAAACCAATGATTAACAACGTCTTTGCTGTCGTATATGCTTTTCTTAACCCTGTATATGCTATCGAAGTGACTGATGTAACCAAGGTGGTTAAACCAATCTGAATGTTGCTTATTAAGTTGGTGATATTTCCAAGTATCCCAACTAATATTTCCATGAAGTTATTCAATTTTTTATCTCCTTGTTTTTTTAATTATTAATTGGAATTTGGAATTCTGAATAAATTCCTGATTGCGATGCCGAGAGGCTGATCTTTTGCTAATGTATCATCAACCTTCTTTGCAACAACAGAAATGTGTCCTTTTGTTTTTTTAAGCCAAGCTTTTACAACATCAATCTTTGAAGCTTCAACCGGAAGCTTTAAGAAGAATGACAGGAACTCATCTCTTTCAGTATCAGTCATAGTCATGAAACCGATATAATCAATCGGTGACATTTCCGAGAACATTGAAAGAAAACGTTCTTTGTCAGATTTGCTTAAGGTAGCATAGTAGGTCTTAAGCTTTCTGAATTCAGCCCACCCGTTAAAGCCAGGTTTGTTGTTGATAAATTGAGCTGCAGAAATAATTTTAGTAACTTCTACTGCGTCAATTGTTTTTTTATCAGCTTCTGAAAGCTTCTTGCCATCAGGACCAACTTTGCCGTCCTTGCTTTTTTTCAAAACAAGAAATTCAATCTGCTGGCTTATTTCCCTGGCAACCTCTGTGATAACTTCATCTGCCAACTTCGGCAAATTAGTAAAGGTTCTGACTGCTAACCCAAGTGCTACCGGTGCTATTTTCCAGAGAAGTTGCCTTTTAGCAAAAATCTCTTCAAACCACGAATCCGGAAACATACTAAGTCCTATCCTGACGCTTTCAGGAATTATCTGCGTAACAAGAGTGTCCGCAAGATCTTTACCCACTAATGCAGTAAGTTTTTCTCTGATATTAGACTTAGGAACTGCTGGATCCTTAGTTTTTTTCTGTTTCTGATTATTATCAGCCATTTTCGGCTCCTTTTCTTTTATATTTTTATAATTTTTCAAATTTCTTTACGTATTCTGAATTACCCATATTATATCATACTATGCAATTTATGTCAATATCTGTCAAATGCACAAAAAATAGGCTAAATATAGCCTAATTCCTATTATTTACTGGCTTCACAGCCATCTATTCCAGATGAGCCCGCTCTTGCCAGGCCCCCAATTCCCTACGCATCTCAGGCAAAGAACTCAATTCAGGGTCATTTTCCAAGACGCTAAGCGCCGCTTCCCTGGCTTTAGCCATCATCGGAAGATCATAAAAGTTAGCCATCTGCAGCTCCGGAAAACCTTTTTGTTCAAGTCCATACACTTCTCCGGGTCCGCGGAATTTTAAATCGATGCGCGCTAAATCAAAACCGCTTGAAAAATCCAACATTGCTTGCAAACGGTGATTCGCCCGAGGGTCAAATTGCTTCGTCAACAAAAAACAAAAGGCTTGCTCAGAGCGGCGCCCAACACGTCCGCGATATTGATGCAGCTGCGCCAAACCGAAACGATCGGCATCTTCAACAATCATAACAGTTGCTTTCGGGATATCAACGCCGATTTCAATGATTGATGTTGCCACTAAGATATCAATCTCGCCACTAGCAAAGGCATTCATAATTTCTTCTCGCTCTTTGCTTTTCATTCGACCGTGCAACATCGCCAATCTGAACTCTTTAAAAATCGTATCATTCAAACGTTCAAACTCTTTCTTTACAGAAACTGCTCCTAATACATCCGACTCATCAATCAACGGACAAATCACAAAAGCTTGATTGCCGCTTTTAATTTCCTTGGAAACAAAATCATACATTTCGCCACGTTTTTCTTCAGCGACGAGCTTGGTCATAATTTGTTTTCTTCCCGTCGGCATCTGTTTGATAGTTGATATTTCCAAGTCTCCGTAAATCGCCAAAGCCAAACTGCGCGGAATCGGTGTAGCGGTCATGGACAACAGATGCGGCGCCGTTCCCGTTTTTACTTTTTCCGTTAACACTTTTCGTTGTTCAACGCCAAAACGATGCTGTTCATCAACTACGACAAAGCCCAAATTTTTAAAATCAATGCTTGTTTGTATTAACGCCTGCGTGCCGATAATAATATCTATCTCTCCTGCTGTAAGCTTTTCTTTAATATCTTTTTTTGATGAAGAAATTTCTTTGCCTCTTTCTGCTATTTTTTGAAAGCCGCTACTCAGTAAGGCTATCGTAATATCAAAATCAGCAAACATTTCACGCAGGCTTTTAAAATGCTGATACGCTAAAATTTCGGTAGGTGCCATGAGAGCAGATTGAACTTTGCTTAAGGCGGCATTTAGCATTGAAACGCTGGCCACTACGGTCTTACCTGAACCAACGTCTCCCTGTAATAATCGAAGCATCGGTTCTCCTTTTTGCAAATCTTTGATAATTTCCCATGATACTTTCTTTTGATCAGGCGTCAAATCAAAGGGTAAAGCCGACACGAAGCGCTTAGTCGCCTCTTCGTCAAAAGTCACAGTAGAAGCTTGCAAACGCGCAAAGCGGCGCTTGTGCTGTTGAGCACGCAGCTGCAATAAAAACAATTCGTTAAATGCCAAACGATGCTTGGCTTTATCCAGGTTTTCCGGCGAATCGGGAAAGTGGATTTGCCTAAGTGCTGTGCTTATCTTTTCGAGTCCGTAAGTGGATAGGATGGATTGAGGCAACCAATCTTCAAAGTCACGAGCGGCCTGTATGACCTTCGCAATGATTGAACGCAAGGTTTTTTGAGCCAAGGCGCCCGACAGATGATAAACCGGAACAATACCCTGCGTATGTATCGCAGCTGTTGTCAGTTTTTCATACTGAGGCGATTGCATAACCAAACCGCCATAATCTTCACTAACACGGCCTGCTAAAGATATCTCGTCCCCTACTTTTACGTTTCTTGTGATAAACGGTTGATTAAACCATAGTACGCGCAACGAATCAGAGCCGTCATTGATAAGAGCCTCGGTTAAATACATCCGCCGCTTGGGCGAACGCTTATTCTGTATGAGCTCGACGACACCGCTGATATTAACCGTTGTTCCCGGTTCAAGATCGGAGATCTTCGATTGCCGGCTGAAATCTTCGTAACGGAATGGCAGATGCAAAATCAAATCACGGACACTGAGAATGTCCATCTTATTGAGGCGTCTCGCCGTAAC
>CAYUIC010000016.1:0-20359 GCA_964444675.1 uncultured Gammaproteobacteria bacterium
TATTTTTCCAAAAAGAGAATGTAGTAAAAGCTCAGGCTTTTTTTGACAAACATGGCGGGAAAACAATTATTATCGCCCGTTTCATTCCTGTTGTACGCACTTTTGCGCCAATCCTGGCTGGCGTTGGCAAAATGCGCTATAAGACATTTCTTATTTACAATTTGATAGGGGCCGTTCTTTGGGCAGTTGGACTGCTTCTGCTCGGCTACTTCCTTGGCTCGTGGATTCCGGGCATAGACAAATACTTATTACCTATTATCCTGCTCATTATTATTGTTTCAGTTGCGCCGAATATTATTCACATTTTAAGAAATCGTCAAAGTCGCGAAAAAATATTAAGTTTATTATTTAGAAAAAGAAGCTAAGCAAGTGTTATAATTTTGCGCCTCCGTATTATAGAGTTCAATATTTTTTTTAAGCAATTGCACGAGAACATTATACTGTTCTACACGAGCGTTATATTCGTTTATCATTTGGTTGTACTGCTCTCCCCTTTTTGGTTCATAGCGGTCAATAGCCTGAGCGCGACTTGCCAAATCAGCTTCTTTTGCGCTGAGTGACGATTTACTATTCTCAATGTCTGAACCGAGCGCGACGTTGATTTGCGGACAAGCCGTGTCGGCTGTACCGAATTCTTGCACCGCGAGCCACGTCATTTTGCCCTGAAAATTTCCCTTACGGGCCGCAACTCCTATTTCGCGATAACCTTCGCGCAGAATATTTTCGCGATGCCCCGGACTATCCATCCAACCTTTGATAAGAGCGGCGTCAGTTCCAAAATTTCCTAAAGCAAGATTCTCGCCGACAATAACGTAGCGATAGCCGGCGTCATCAGCCAAATCAGCGGGCCCTTTCCCGTCGGGTGATTCATGTTCGAAATATTGTTGGGCGAACATGTCGTCAAGCTTGGCTTCCGCCGCCATATTCAGTAATCGTGATTCCTGTAAAGCAACCGCGTTGTGTTGGGCTCTTTCTTTGTTGGTTAATTCTATAATGCCCCGCGTGGTCAAGATTCCTTTACTGTCACCATTGTCGATCTTAAGAGGAGTTGCTGTAAATACCTGGTCCTTTAAAGCTATCGCGTCGCGACGCAAGGAACCGAGGCCAGGATCATTTTGGATAAGGGATCGACCCTGATCCGTCAAACCCATAATATCGCTTCGAAAAATTCCATAGGTAGCTCCAAGGGCAATGACAATCAAAAGCGTGACTAACAATTTAAAACGCATAGTGGTAAAATATAGCTAATTGTAACACGTATTACTATTAAACGACTATATGAATAAAGCCTATACATACCTTCTTATTATTCTTATACTGTGTGGCGCGGGACTATTAACATATTATCGCTGGCCATCTGCTACTGAGTATAACGTGATGCCTGAAAACAATGTTACTGGAAATAATGATGAATCCGAAGAAACGGAACAAAACCCTAAGATTGACCTCATATCGCCAAAGCCGAATGAAGAGCTTGGCCAATCATTCAGCATCTTTGGGCAAGCAAGAGGCAGTTGGTACTTTGAAGCATCTTTCCCTATTGTTTTACTTGATGAAGCCCGCAACGAGTTATTAACCACGGTAGCGACGGCTCAGGGTGAATGGATGACCGAAAACTTTGTCCCCTACTCCGCCACCGTAGATTTAAAAACAAAGTATACAGGCAAAGCGTTCTTAGTTTTAAAAAAAGATAATCCTTCGGGCGATCCGAGCTATGATGATCAAATAGAAATTCCCATCACAATCGTGAATTAAAAAAGCGGGCCTACGGGTCCGCTTTTTATTAATCTATCTTCTCTTGCTATTTGTTTGTGCAAAATTGGAATTCCCTGCCTGTAAATGCTAATTCAAAATATGATTGATCATCAATTTGATATTTCACCTTTACATTTGAAGGAATTATGTGTAAGGCCTCATTGATTTCAGGAAACATGAAGCTACTGGTTATCTCATGAAGTTTTCCTGAAATGAGTTTGGGTCTCGGGCCAATGCAGGAGATTTTTACCATTCCGTAATCCGTTGAAACAAAATCAGGATGCATGTACAACATATAATCCCCACGTTGGTGGGCAAGAATGCTATTGCTAAAAGTTTTACGAGCAAACATTAACTTAGGGAATTTTTTTTCAAGTTTTCTTGTGGGCGGAATGATTCTAACTACAGCGCCGTTATAATGTTCTTCTAGTGGTAAACTAATTCCCCCGATGGAAATTCTTGATGTATTCCTTCCAAGAACTATGCCGGGCGTTGCCGTGCACACTCCATTAATGTTTATGTTGATAACGTTGCTCTTAATCAACTCTTCGACAGTAGCTAAATTGTTGTTCAATAGAATTCTCCTTTTCTATATTAGTTAAAGAACAAAATGCCCTTTTGAGCATTTTTTTAAGATATAATATTTTTTTCTTTACGTCAAGTTAACTAATGGTAAATCCCATAAAATATACGGGCGAGCTAAAAGCCAGAATAATTTTTACAATTAGCAAAAATACACCGATTGAAAGCAGTGAATATAAAAACACACCGAAAGCGAAAAGAAGTTTAAATGCTGTTTCCATATGCTTATTTATAGTATAGCTTATCTCCGAAGCGTAAATCAATATAGTCGAGTTTTTCAAAGCGAGAACGCAGATCACCTTGCAGCAAGGTATCTAAACGAACAAGTTGTGGATCAACGGCCTCACTAGTATTAAAGTATATCATCGGCCCCTTGGCGCTTGCAAGAATCAAGGTTCGTGCGTCATTTGAAACGGCGAGTTCCTTCACGCTAATCCAAGAAAATCGTGATGGAAAATTTGTGAAGATTTGCGAAGCGGTGCTGATAATTGAGGGGTCAACATCAACTTTTCGTTCTTTAATTTTTGGCAGTCCGTTATTCCGGATAATGGGCACGCTTAACTCCTCAGGACTACTCGGACTTATAATATCGGCTGCACTGTCCACTAAATAATATTGTTCCGCTTCAAGCCATACGGCGGCAGCTTGCTTCTCTCGCAATTCAATTATCAGGGTCGAAGGGAGTTTTTTGATAATTTTTGCGCTCTCCAGGGAGTAGTCGTTAATGAGTTTGGATTTAAAATCTTCCGACTTGAAGACAAATAATCTGTCTTGTTGAAGAAAGAACATGCGTTTTTCTTCCGTTTGTATATGTGCCATTGTTTCAATATCGCCCACAGAACTAAGTTGTGCTCCCCTGACTTCAACATATTTAACCGTGAAGACCGAAGAAAAAAACAAAAGCCAGACAAGAGCCGCACAAACGGCAAGAAAAGCAAAAATCCAAAACCAACCCCTGGCCGGAATTTTTGCCAATACATTTTTCATCCCAAAAATGCCAATCTTGTCGCTGCGTCGTGAAGCAAAGTACGGATTACCGCGCCGCTTGATATTTGCGGGGGCAATATAGGTTCGATGACGAACTGGCAATGGCATGAATCTTAATTTAAGAACCGATTTTCTTAAACGGCAGATAGGGTCTTAGAGCTTTGGGCATTTCTATGACACCTTTTTTAGTCTGGAAGTTTTCAAGAATCGCAATTATTGCTCTGGCCCCCGGATGAGCGGTGCCATTAAGAGTGTGTACGAGTTCTTTCTTGCCATGTTCATCAAAGTATTTGATATGAAGCGAGCGCGATTGATAATCGGTGCAATTGGACACCGAGGTAATTTCAGCCCAATCGCCTTTCTGATTTTGTTTATTCGGTTTGGCTGGCAACCAAGCTTCAAGGTCAAAGGTACGATAGGCCGGCGTTCCTAAGTCAGCCGTGCAGTGGTCTATTACTCGGAAAGGAATGCCGAGGCCTTTCATAATTTCTTTTTGTATTCCCAAAAGTTCATGGTGTATTATTTCCGATTGCTCAGGGCGGCAATATACAAACATCTCAAGTTTTTCAAACTGGTGGACCCTGAAAATACCTTTGGAGAATTTTGAAGCCGCGCCGGCTTCAGTCCTGAAACAGTGAGAGAGGGCGACATATTTCTTAGGCCCTCCGCTTAGGTCAAGGACTTCGTCGGCATGAAAGCCTCCGAGAGGAATTTCTGCGGTGCCAATCAAATTAAGATCCTCGCCTTCTATCCTGTAAATCTGGCTTGATTCGCCTCGCGGATTAAAGCCCAGTCCCTCGACTATAGCTGTTTTAGCGAGATCCGGAGTTACCATGGGCGTGTAACCGTGCTTGGCTGCGATATCAAGTGCATAGCGATTTAAAGCCTGGCTTAGAAAAACCAGTTCATTTTTCAAAAAATAAAACTTTGCTCCGGCAATTTTTGTGCCTCGTTCAAAATCGATTAAATCATGCATCTCGGCGAGCTCAACATGATCCTTGGCCTCAAATTTGAATTGCGGTATCTTGCCGACTTGTTCAAAGACAGGATTATCATCTTCATTGGCGCTTACCACCACTTCAGGGTGGCTTAAATTAGGCACTGCCAAAAGAAGTGTCTTGATTTGCTCGGCCAATACTCGCTGCTCTTCTTCAAGACCGGCAATGCGCTCCCCTAACTTTTTCATGGCGGCGATTTCTTCGGGACCGGGCTTTGATTTTGAGCTCTTATTCCGTGTCGCACGAAGTTCCTGTACTTCGGCTTCCTGAGTTCGCCAAGTTTCATCTAATGACAAAAGACGGTCGACATCGACTAAAGCTTTACGGTCGCGGCAGTTATTTACCACCACTTCTCTATTCTCTCGTATAAAGGCAATATCCAACATAAAGTTATAATGTATATGAGATATTATAGCCAAAATAAGCTATTTTGACAATCAAAAAAATCCGGCCCTGAAGCCGGATTTTAATGTATGCTTTTTATGAAATCTTTAATATTTTATACGTGATCTCCCCTTTTGGAGTATGTACTGTAACAGTGTCGCCTACTTTCTTGTCCAGGAAAGCCAAACCCAGAGGCGATTCGTTAGAAACTTTACCAGACATCGGATCAGCTTCATTAAAACTGACAATGACAAATTCTTTGTGCTGTCCGGAACATTCAACTGAAATTTTCGAGCCCATGCCAATCAATCCTCTGCCGTGACCTTTGACAACAGTTAGGTTTTTCAAGAGCGCCGTAATCTCAGCCACTCTGCCTTCATTAAACGCCTGAGCTTCTTTGGCTTCGGAATATTCCGCATTTTCGCTTAAGTCGCCAAGCTCCTTTGCCTTCTCAATACGGTCGGCAATTTCGCGTCGTTTTGTAGTAGTAAGCTGGTGAAGTTCTTCTTCAAGCTTGTGAAAACCTTCTTCTGAAATAATCTGCTGTTCTCCCATAGATTTTGATAAATAATAATACAAAGAACTATACAACAAAGACCTGAATTAAGCAAGCCCCCCGCTTTCAGTTTTTGACAAAACCATCAACATCGCCAGATATCCGAATCCGAGCGGATGATTCAGATATGGAGTAAAAAAATTCAAAGCCACCAGTGCCGCCAAACTGGCTAAGGCGGGTAAAGCGGTGTGCGGACGAGTTCTGACAAGTCGCAAGGTACTTTTGATAATCAAATAAAAAAGCCACAGATATGCTGCAAGACCGAGCAGCCCGAGTTTCATCCAAATATCAAGCCAGCCCCATTCAAAAGCGTGAGTCGTGTAGAGACCGCTCGCATTCTGTTGTCTTACCCGGGGATCGCTTGAAATGTAACTCAAAGTTTTACCTAAACCTTGCCCAAGAATCGGTTGTTCGAGAATCGCCTTTTTCATGACCGGCAATAATGACCAACGCGAAGCCGCGCCTGCTTCAAACTCAGTTGCACGGTCTGTTAGGATGGAAGTACTTAAATCGCTCGTTGGCCTTGGAAAAGGAAAGCGTACGGCAATTATCAATAATATCGCGCTTAGAAGGCCCACAGAAGCCCCGTACAGGGCTATAGCGCCAATATGCTTGATATTAGGCCGGAAATAGAAAAAGGCCAATATCAGACCAATAAAAAGCCCTAGGGCAGTTCCGACCCAAAAGCTGCGTGACAGACTAATTAAGATAACGCAGAAGAAAAAGGAACTGGCTATCAAGTTCTTAAATAATGGTTTGGTCAGATGCCATTTCCTCTCAGCGGCTTTCTTAACAAAGAAACCTATGGAGATGAAAAAAGCAGGAATCACAAATACTTGCGACTGCAAGAAGACTCTGGTGAATTTATTTGGCAGGCGCGTGATTTCTCCAAGCAGGGTGCTGCGGGTCCATAAATACAAATGGTCGAGTAAGGGCATTTCATGTGAAAAAATAAAAAGCATGGCAAAGCTTTTAATTGCAATCCAAAATCCGGCAGCCGCCAATGAAACAAGTAGCCAACGGCGTTTTTCAGAAGATGCGCAGAGCGTGAAGAACGGCACGATAAATAGCAAATAAACCCAACGCTTGCCTTCGTCGATGATAAAAGCAAAATCATTACCTCGCAGATATCCGTTTAATGCAGCAATAGCAATTGACAATAATAAGAGTCCGAGCGGTTTTAAATAAGGAAAAATTTTAATCGAGTAAGGCAGGCGTCTATTTTTATATATATTAATCAGTTCTTTAATTAGCCAAATACCCATTACGGCCGCCCACAATCCTATACGGAGGGAAATTCGGTTGGGTTCTTCGCCCATCGAGAATAAATATCCCTGCGAACCGATTAAAAGTTCGATAATAAGTATTAAGAATCCGTAGAACAGGTCCTTGATACTCATGATAATTGCCAAGAGTATAACGGCCGCGGCAATGGCATAACCGAGCGGATGGTATAGGTAAGAGAAAAAAGAAAATAACTCGCAGAGAGCGAGGACGATCACAATACCGATAATATCTTTTTGGTTTTGCGTAAGTGAGGGCATACTAGTGCAAACGATCTTTAATGGTAAATCCGAACGCGCTGGCCGTGCCGGCGTTTAGTTCAAGTACTTGATCCACATTGCCACTTGAAAGATAAGGCGTATACGGCTCACGATTTTCCGGTGGAAGTTCGGCCGAGATACCGGTCAGCTCTCCCCTGTTAAACCAAAGAATATCCAGAGGGAAATTCATTTCTCTCATCACGAAGGTTTTCGGGCTTGATTCAAAAAAGTTGAACATCATGCCACAGCGTTCGCAGAGTGAGGGGCGGCGGCTTAATCCATTGTACCAATCACGTGGGTGTTCGACAAACTCAACCTGTAGTTCTTGCTCTCGTATCACTATCGTGCCAAAGTGTCCGGTATTATATTCCGAAGCCCGTAAGGGCCAAACAATGAAAGATAACAACACTATCGCTATGACTGCCAACAAAGTTCGGTACATTTATATTAACTTATGTTTAAGCTTGATTGCGGAAACCGCAGCCTTGTATTTCTTAACAGACGGTAAAAAGGGCAATAATTTATAAGTCACTTTAGGAAGCCAGTTACTCATATGGCCCTTCCCCAACAATGTTGTATATAAGGGCTCGTCAATCCAAATTCCTTTTTTGCCGGCTTCAAGCATTGTTAGCCATAGATCCCAATCTTGTAAACGCTTAAGAGTTGGATCAAAACCAGGAAAATCCTCGCGACGAATTAATGAACTCGTATGAATATAGGGCATCTTTTTTAGTCTTGCTTCATCATACGGAAACAATTTAAAAAGTTTGGCTCCATAATAAAATGATGAAAACACAAAACTTTTGTCAGGGTTAACTTCGAGGGTATGTTTCATTTTGGCTAGCATCTGTGGGTTCATAACAACATCGGCATCACAAAAAATAACGAACTCGCCGTTTGATTTGTCAAAGCCGAAATTCCGCGTCGGATTAGAGCCTTCGTTCGCTTTACTGAAAAATTTAATCGCTTGAGCTGGATGCCTGGAGATAAAATCACCGACAATCTCTTGTATATTATCGTCTGAGCCATCGTCAACTACAATAAGTTCCCAGCCAAGTTCGGTTTGATTCGCGATACTGTCAAGGCAAAAACCTATCTTATCAGCTTGATTATGTACCGGAATAATTATTGAAATCATAAAGCTTGTTTTAGAATGGAATAAAATTCCTGGACACGTTTGTCCCAAGTGCACTGAGTACTAACCCATTCTTTAGCTTGCTTACCCAGAGTTTCTGCAAGTGCTTTATCAGAGGCTAATAACTCTATTGTCGCTGCTATTGCATCGATATTCTCCTCGTCGACAATTAATCCATTTTTCATATGTTTAACGGCGTCGCCAACACCACCACTTTTTCCGGCAATAACGGGTTTACCAAACATATTAGCTTCAAGATATACAATTCCAAAACCTTCATAATCTCCTGAAATATTGCGAGCCGTCGTAATAAAAGCGTCGCTTAAACTAAACCACGCCCACTTCTGTTCATCACTGACATTATGCAAAAAAATTACTTGGGCTCGTAAATTAAGTACCTCAACTGCCTTTTGCAAAGCTTCTGTTTCAGGTCCATCTCCAATAATTACATAACGCAAAAATGGTTGTTTGTTTTTTAAAGCTGCCATTGCGGAAATTACGGCGTCAAAACCTTTCCGTTTTACCAAGCGGCCCACGCTCAAAAGAACAAAACAATGTTCAAGTCCGTAATTTTCCCGTAAGCCATGAGCCAATCCCGGCCTAAAGCTGGGCAAAACCGTGTCGATTGCCGGATTAACAACATGTACCTTATTGTTTTGTCCAATAAAAGCTTTTACTAATGAAGCGGTATAGCTGTTTGCGCAAATAATCTTTGATGCGCGCATAAGTATTTTTTTGGCAATATATTTTTTCCAAAACACTTGGGTTGCCAAAGAAAAATCCAGTCCATGTAAAACTACCCCATACCGCAGCGCCATAAAATGAGACATAAACCACATCGCAGTTCCTATCGGCAGAATTTCACCGGCAATAAGCCAATCGGGTTTTGAATCTTGTACAACGCGCCGAATAGTGAAACAAGCCGGAAGCCAAGACAGCACAGGCAAGTGCTTGTTAACAAGTTTGCCTTGTTGGTTGTCAACCACGCTGAATTCGTCCGGCCAATACTCAGTCAGCTTGGCATAATAATTCTCTACTCCGCCAACTGCCGGTGGATATTCCAATGCGAATAAAACTGTCTTCATACTTTTTTGTGAAAAACACGCAACGCTGAGCGCAGCTCATCTTTATTGAATACTCCGAAAATAAAGAGTGCCAAACCGTAACAGAGCGCTGAGACAAGTATTGTGATTATTGGGTTCAAATATTCTTTTAGGACAAGCGCCAACGCCCCCATTAGTGCGGCGGCGGCGAGTATTTTTATGATTATCAAACTAATTGTCTTTACGCGCAGTTTTGTAATACTTGGCACGACAACGAGGCCCAGTACCAACATGACTATGCTCGAAATGACTGTCGTGATACAAGCTCCCAATACTCCGTAACGCGGGATTAGAATAATGTTTATAGCGGCGCTCAAAAAGGCCGTAATTGTCATATTGACTGTATTACGTTTCTGACGATCACAGGCGTTTAATAGAGAGCCGATCGGAAACCCGACAAACATAAATGGCACAGCGAGCATTGATACTCGAAGCAGCAAGGCTGATTCTCCAAAATCGTTCTTAAATAGAAGCACAACTTGATCGGCTAAGATAATCGCTCCGATGCTTACCGGGATGGATATAAGCAAACAATATTTAATTCCTTGCTCCAACGCGCCTGATAATTTTTCACGCGAGTTATGCCAATATGAACTGAGGGCAGGATATAAAGAAGCGACAAAGGCCAGGGGCAGAAATTGACGCGCGATAATAGTTTTAAATGGCACTTGATATAGACCAACCGCCCTGTCCCCTGCCAATTTAAAAAGTAAGACCGAATCAAAATAGGTATAGAAGCGTTGTACGACAACAAACAAACCAAAGGGCAGGGTCAATTTTACCAAATTACGGATTAAGGCCGGATCCCAACTGGGCCAAGGTCCAATCTTCCAGACATTGCGTACTGTAAACATGGCATAAAAGAAGTTAAAGGCGCTTGCTGCTGCCAGCGTACACATCAACCAGGCGATTCCCCATTCTTCTTTTAAAATAAATAAACTGAGAACCAAAACAATCAACTGGAATAAGACGGAAGAAATGCTTTCATATTTTAAATTATGAAAACCTCGAGCTATGGCAAAAAAAGCATTGGTAAAACCGTCAAAGAGCATAGTGACACATGAGATATAAATGAGCTGTTTGACTATCGGATCATAATGCCAGAGGGTCGACCAAGCCACTACTGCGCCAATGGTAATTAACGCCAAGGGAAGCTTCAACGCCATGACATTGGCCAAGATTGACTTGGCTTTTTCCGGGGCTTTCGAAACTTCACGAGTAATAACGTTACTTATCCCAAAATCTATGAAGATTCCAAAAATGGAAGTTATGGAAATAGCAAAATAGTACAGGCCCAAATCAGCCGCGCCCAGATACCGCGCGTAGAGCGTAAAATAGCTTAAAGAAATGATTTTTTGCAAAACCAAAGCCAGAGTAAAATATGAAGTATTGCGTGCTAGATTGGACATATAATCACGCATATCCTAACATTTTTAGCCTAAATGAGCAATAAAAAACAGCCCCGAAAAAATGGGGCTGTTTTTGATAATACATTAACGCTTGCTCCACTGCGGGGCACGGCGGGCTCGTCTCAAGCCAGGTTTCTTTCTTTCTTTTGAACGTGAATCGCGAGTCAATAAACGCTGGGCTTTTAAGACCGGGCGCAATTCTTTATCAAGTTCTAAAAGAGTGCGGGCGATACCGTGACGAACCGCTTCGGCCTGTCCTTGCTTGCCACCACCTTTAACGTGTACTGTAACATCGAACATACCTTCCATGGCCACGCTTTTAAAAGCTTCAACGACTACCATCTGCATGAGCGGGGTGCGGAAATATTCTACCATCGGCATGTTGTTAACAGTGATATTGCCCTTGCCGCCTTTAAATAAGCGAACGCGAGCAGCGGCAGTCTTTCGTTTTCCGGTCGCTTCAATATACACACCTGAATGTGAGGCGGATTCTTTAATAGTTTTCTTTTGTGGCTTAGCAGTTTTAGTTTCAGTCATATGCTTATTTGATAATCAAACGTTTCATCATAGCGGTGCGCAAACGGTTGTCAGGCAGCATTTCCTTAACCGCCCGACGTAATACTTCATCGGGTCGAGCTTTAAAAATGTCTGCCATTTTTTTGGTCTTTAAACCCCCCGGGTAGCCTGAATAATGATGATACACTTTCTGGTCCATTTTCTTACCGCTGAAAGTCACTTTCGCGATATTAAGAACTTCAACAATATCACCTTCATCTTTGTGTGGTTGGAAAGTTGCTTTGTGCTTACCGCGCAACAAGGTTGAAACTTTAACGGCTAAGCGACCTAAGGCAATGCCCGTAGCGTCAACTGAATGTCTGTTTCTGATTAATGGTGTGGCTTTTGTCATATAGTTATACAAGTTCAATCTGGACCATGACAGCGCCATCGCCTTGTCTATTGGTCAATTTAACAATACGGGTGTAGCCGCCTTTGCGATCTTTGTAGCGTGCGCCCAATACTTCCATAGCTTTCTTTACGGCCAACGGTTGCGGTAATGTGCTGATCAGTTGACGACGAGCGCTTAAGTTCCCCTCTTTTGAAACCGTAATCAGGCGTTCAACTAAAGAACGCACCGTTTTAGCCTTGGCTTGAGTGGTTTTGACTTTTTCGTACATCAAAACGCTCGCCGCAAGGTTGCGAAGCATGAGCTCGCGCGGAGCTTTCTTTCTGTCTAAAATTTTGCCTGTATTACGGTGACGCATATCTGGTTATTTTTTCTTTGACTTAGGTTTTTCTTCGTCTTCTTCTTCAGTGATTTCAGCTGCGGCCTCGGTTTCCTCGACGGCTTCCTCGCTTACAGTTTCTTCAATGACATTCCCGGCGGCAATTTCTTTCAAGCCCGAAAACTGATCGATTAAGATTTGGTTGGCATTGGTAAAGGCATCTTCTACTGAAATGGTTCCGTCAGTCAATACATCCAAGACCATTTTTTCCCAGTTAACCATCTTACCGACACGAACATTTTGAATTTCCAAACCGACATGTAAGACCGGTGAGAAAATAGAATCGATTTCAATATAGCCGAGTTCTTTCTTGCCTTCTTCCCGGGTTTCAATTGTTTCATAACCCATGCCGCGGCGAACAAAAATTTCAATTGTCAGCTTGCCGCTCATATCGGTGATATGTGCGATAACTGATTTTGGATTGACGATTTCAACACCCGCTTGTTTTTCAATATCGGCAGCAGTGACTGCTTTCTCGCCAAATGCTGAAAGCGTCAAGCGAGCTTCGCTGACATCATCATCAAGTTTAAAACGCACTTTCTTCAAGTTAAGCATTATTTCCAAAACATCTTCTTTGATGTTCGGCAATGCCATGAATTCATGGCTGGCACCTTCAATTTTAGCGCCAATAACGGCAGTTCCCGGCAACGAAGCGAGCAATACGCGGCGCAGAGCGTTACCGATTGTTGTGCCATAACCAGGAGCCAACGGCTCAATGATGACTTGAGCGCGGTTCGCTTCCTCGGAAGCGACGATGGATACTTTTTTTGGCAATGCGATTTTTTGCATATGACTTATGTGCGTGCCCATGGGGCGTTTAAAAGCAAAATTAACGTGAGTAAAATTCAACAATCAACTGACTGGCGATTGACTGATCCAGGTCATCCTTTTTTGGTTCATGCAGTACCTTGCCTGACATTTCAGCGGCATCAAAGGTGAGCCAACTCGGCAATGTCGCTTTTTTCAAGCGTTCTGCCAAATCGTGGTACGGTTTCTTGTCCTTCTTGTTCTTTCTAACGGCAATAACATCATTGGCTTTGACTTGGTATGAAGGAATATTCACTTTGTTTCCGTTAACGGTAAAGTGCGCATGGCTTACCATTTGACGAGATTGCTTGCGCGTAATGGCCAAACCAAAACGGTACACAACGTTGTCAAGACGCATCTCCAACAAACGGAGCAAGTTTTCCCCGGCGTCGCCGCCTTTTTTCTGGCCTTTCAAGAAAGTCAACTTAAACTGCTTTTCGCGCAGGCCGTACATCTCCTTGGCCTTTTGCTTTTCACGCAATTGAAGGCCGTAAGTACTCTGTTTCTTGGGGCGAGCTGATCCGCCTGGTTTTGCTAATGGTGACATATTCGAATAGTATTAAACGCGACGCGGCTTGCGAGCGCGGCAACCGTTGTGCGGTAAAGGAGTAATATCTTTGATATACGTAACATTCAAACCGTTCGCGTTAAGCGCGCGAACAGCGGATTCACGACCCGTGCCGACGCCTTTCACAAACACCTTAACTTCGGACAATCCATATTCTTCCGTGGCTTTTTCAACGGCAATACGAGTAATAATCTGAGCGGCATACGGAGTCGCTTTCTTAGGACCCTTAAATCCGGCTAAACCGGCATTGGCCCAGGATAATACGTTTCCGTCATTGTCGGTCAAAGTAATAACCGTATTGTTATAGGTTGAACGGACAAAAGCTTTGCCGGCGCTCACGCGTTTCTTGTCGCCTTTTTTCTTGCGTTTGCCTTTGATCGGGGTGCGGCTCGCTTTTTGCTTTTCCAACTTCTTTTTTATTTCATCAGGCAGTTCTTCAGGTTTGCCGGCATCATCTCCTTTGCGCGGAGCTTCAACCTCCTCCGGAATGTCCTGAGTTGGTGTTTCTTCTATTTCAGTTGTCTTGGTTGCTTCTTCCATGTGAAAAATTATTTTTTAAGTCTTTTGAGCTGACATCTTCTTGCCTGAAGTCGCAGTACGGCGGACATTGCCGCGAACAGTGCGGTTATTGGTCTTGGTACGCTGACCGCGAACCGGAAGATGTTTGGCATGACGTGAACCTCGGTAGGTACCGATATCTTTCAAGCGCTTTACGTTTGCCGAAACTTCTCGGCGCAAATCGCCTTCAACTTTCATGTCTTTTTCAATCAGAGCGCGCAAGCGATTGACATCTTCTTCTTTCAGATCCTTTACGCGAACACTCGGACTCACCTTGGCTTTGTTTAAAATATCATTCGCAGTGACACGGCCAATTCCAAAAATATACGTCAAAGCGATTTCAATGCGTTTTTCATTCGGGATAACTACACCGGCGATACGTACGGCCATACAATATAATTTAAAGATTAACCCTGACGCTGCTTATGCTTAGGAGTCTTGCACAAAACCATAACCCGTCCTTTACGGCGGATTGTTTTACAGTCTTTGCAGATTTTCTTTACTGAAGCGCGTACTTTCATGTGATAGATTACAGTCTGTAAGTGATACGACCCTTACTCAGATCATACGGACTCATTTCGACCTTAACACGGTCGCCCGGAGCAATGCGAATTTTAAACATCCGCATTTTACCGGATAAGTGAGCCAAGATCTCATGGCCGTTTTCAAGTTTTACTCTAAAAGTGGCGGCGGGCATCAGTTCAAGCACTTCGCCTTCCATCTCTATAAAGTCTTTTGAATTGTTGTCAGTCATTTAAACAATAAAAATTTTGGTAAATCCAATCTACCAAAATCTTTCCTTAGAAAAATATTGAGGAAATAGTAATGATTTCAACATTTTTACGTGTAAAGCTATTATAGAGGTAATCTAATTTAGTGTCAAGCACTTTAACGGGCTAAGTCAAAATATACTAATTTATTTAATATTAGCCATTATTTCAGAATCGCTTTTATGCGTCTGATTCCTGCTGCTGAGCTTTCTTCTTTACTAATCTTAAAAGTTCCGAGCGTAGCGGTATTTTCAACATGGGGGCCTCCGCAAATTTCTTTGCTAAAATAGTCAGGTTCCTCGCCTACGAAATACACCTTAACCATCTGTTCATATTTTGAATCAAAAACTCCGGTGGCGCCGATTTCACGAGCTTTTTCAAGAGGCATTTCCTCAAAATGAACCGGATACTTCGCTTGAATCGCCTCGTTAACAATATCTTCAACACGTTTAAGTTGTTCATCCGTCATTTTTTCAGGATGAGGAAAATCCAAACGCAGGCGTTCGCCAGTGATATTGCTGCCTTTTTGATAGACATGCTCACCCAAAACTCTCTTTAGGGCCTCCAAGAGTAAGTGAGTTGCCGTATGTAATTTTGTGGTTTCAACACTATGATCAGCCAATCCGCCTTTGAATTTTCCCGCAGAAGCGGTTCGAGACAAGACTTGATGCTTTTCCAACTCTTGATAAAATCCCTTTTCATCGACCTGAACATCTTTTTCTTTGGCCAACTCAATCGTCATTTCAATCGGAAAACCATAGCTTTGATACAAATCAAACGCTTCGACACCGCTGATAGTGTCGCCAAGTTTGGCAAATTCCTTTTCTCCTTTTTCAAGCGTTGCCTGAAATTTGGTTTCTTCTTTACTCAATTCCGAAATAATAAATTGCTTATTATTGTTTAATTCGGGATATACCTCTGAATAATGAGAAATAAATATTTCAGAAATCACGTGAGTCCATTGATCTGAACTTATTTCGATTTGTTTGCCAAAACGGATGGCGCGTCGAATCAAGCGACGTACAATATAACCTTGATCGGTGTTAGAAGGCCCCACTCCCCTGTCATCACCCATGATAAAGGTCGCAGCTTTTAGATGATCCGCAATAATTTCAAAGGGACGAGCGTCATCAGAATATTTCTTGCCTGACAATTCTTCAATTTTCAGAATCGCGTCATTAAATAAGTCGGTTTGGAAAATATTCGGTTTGTCTTGCGTAACCATACACAGGCGTTCCAATCCACCTCCAAAGTCCACGTTTTTCAATTCCAACTCTTTCCAGCCATGTTCAGTCTTTTGGTATTGCATAAATACTGAATTGCCGATTTCAATATATTTTCCGCAATCACAGTTAATATGACATTCTTGTCCGAACTTTGTGTCATGAACTTTACCCGTATCATAAAAGGTTTCTGAGTCTGGTCCACCGAGCTCGCCGATTGCATCGCCTCTCTGCCACCAGTTTTTATCAACATACTCGAATATTCGGTCCTCGTCATCAACGCCGTATTTATTAAAAATCTGTTTTACAATTTCTATGGACTCAGTATCTTTAGGAATCTGACCGTCTGTAGAGCCGGCATAGACGCTTTGATACAAACGTTTTGGATCAAGCTTTAACTCGTCGACTAAGAATTCGTACCACCAATGTAACTGTTCTGACTTCCAATAATCACCCAATGACCAGTTGCCAAGCATTTCAAAAAAAGTATTATGGCGGTTGTCCCCGACTTCATCAATGTCTTCCGTGCGAAAAGATTTCTGACTGTTGACCAAACGCTTGCCGGCCGGATGCTTTGCCCCCAATAAATAAGGCACCAAGGGGAACATTCCGGAATTAACAAAAAGCAGGGTTGAGTCGTTTTCTGGCAATAAAGACGCGCTCGGAATAAGAGCGTGGTTTTTGTCCTTAAAAAACTTAAGGTATTTTTGGCGTATTTCTGTTGATTTCATATATATTGACTTTATCTGTTTTTGGGGATATTATCAAGCCAAGTTCTTATAAGCAAGATACATATAGAAGTCCGGAGCGAGGTTACTCTAGCGGAGGCCTGACCGGATTTCACTCACGCGCGTATATATATGTGAGCTTAGGTTGTCCCATTTGATCTTTCTGTAATTCAACGGCTCTATCCACAACGTGGGTTCTGCTGGCAGATAGCTAGGATGGATAATGTCAACTTTGAAATAGTAGCGCAATGCTTCACTGCGCCTTCATAAGAACTTGCTTGGACAGGAGCGCTTATCGATTGATAAGGACTGTTCTTTCGGGAGAGCGTTAGGGTGTAAATTCCCTAGCGCCTCCTAATTAATTAGTTATTTGAAAATTTAACAAATATATAATGCCGTTTTCTTTCATAAATACAAATGATATTTATCAGGCAGATACAACACTAAATGGATTAATACACAGCAATATTAAGAATGACATCTATAAAGAAGTCAAAACTTCAAATATTTCTGTTAATTCAAGTGTAGGTAATCCCGATGATATAAAAAAACACTTACCTCGTGAATCAGAAGATTCACCATTTTAAAGCAACACCCTGGACAAAAGTTCAGGGTTTTTTGCATCTTGACAATAAGATACAAAAAGCATAAATTCAATAATAAACTTTCGTACATTAAATGGAGACAATAACATGGTTTGGATAACCAACATTACCCCAAAACCTTTCTGGGGGCTTTGGAAATTTTTAAATCAATACGTAACAGTGGAAATATTTAAAAACGGCGATCAGTATGAGCCACGACTAATTTCTGGACAAGTATGTGGCTTTGATGACACAGACCAAGAAAATCCAACGTTACTGCTTATATCACGCTCAGGCGCATATTATACCTTGCACTCCAATATGCATGATAAACAGGACAACAAAGACTATTGGTTCTTAAACAGAATGTCAGCTCCTCCGGGAATGGATAATCTTGAGGAAGGCGTTGTTGTTTATTCAGTACCTCAAATTCTTCATTCTATAAGTCAGGAATAACAAAAAAGACCTCTCCTTGCAGAGGTCTTTTAAATTGCTTTTCTTATCTCCTCCATCAATCTCAGATAAAACTCAAGATTATTGAGAGTTGCGAGTCGCTTTCCAAGCGGCTCGTTTATTTTAAATAAGTAGTTTAGATAGGCGCGTGAAAGATTTCTTAATTCAGGAATTTTAGAATCTTTGGAAATCGGGGTTTTGTCATTATTAAACTTTGCATTAGTAATTGTAACAGTGTCATAAAAAGATTTAGCAGCAGTCGTTTTTGAATTAAGTAATTTTTTTATTTTTGAAGAAGTATTTTTGTTCCATGAAAATAGTCTTCCGTGTCTTCCTTCTCTTGTTGGAATAACGCAATCAAACATATCAACGCCGCGTTTAACGGCTTCGATAATATTTTCAGGATAACCCACGCCCATAAGATAGCGCGGCTTATTAAGGGGCAAGGCGGGAACGGTATAATCAAGTACCTTGTACATTTCAGCTTCTGTCTCCCCTACTGCCAAACCCCCGATATTATATCCGTCGAAATTAAGCGCGGATAATTCTGCGGCACTTTGCAAGCGCAAATCATTTTCAGTGCCGCCTTGAACAACGGCAAATACTAATGGTTTCTTGCCTTTGAGTTTTTTGTAATAGTTCTTTGTCCTAATGGCCCAGGCGGTCGTCATATTCACTGACTCTTCCAAATATTTCCTTTCCGCCGGCAAAGCGACGCATTCATCTAACACTACCGCGATATCGACGCCGAGATCGGTTTGAATTTGCAGTGAACGTTCAGGTGTTAGATAATGCTTCGAACCGTCAACATATGAAGAAAAGGTCACTCCTTTTTTTGTGAGCTGAACAAGGCTCTTACCGCTCTCAGTTCGTCCTGCCGCCAAAGAAAACACCTGAAAGCCGCCGGAGTCTGTTAAAATCGCGCCTTGCCAATTCATAAACTTATGAAGGCCACCCCATTTTTTTATAAATTTCTCTCCGGGACGGAGCATCAAATGATAGGTATTTGATAATAGAATTGGGGAGCCGAGTTGGCGAACATCATCAGTTGAAGCGAACTTAATCGTGCCTTGAGTCGCTACGGGCATAAAAAACGGAGTTTCTAAAACGCCGTGCCCGGTTTTTAGTCGGCCGCGACGCGCTTTAGTCTTTTTACTCTTCTTTAAAACTTTAAACATAATTACTGGATAATACCAGTCGTATCTGCGATATCGTCTTTTTCCAATTTTGTGGTTTGCGCTTTTAGGATTTGTGAAACGGCATACGAGGTCTGATTGTCATTGCCCTCGAGACTGGTGCCCGAAACTAATACCAAAAGTTTATTCCGGTCACTAGCACGTGGTTTGAGGCTGATACTGAATTGCGCCTGAACACTGGCCGCCGATAGCGGCAGTCGTCCAATCATCCAATTCACCTCGTTGGTGTCCTGGTTATATTCAAGAGTGCCGGCATCGGCCTGGTCTTTGCCGTCCCATTCAACATAGTCAGGCAACTTGGTAGTGACTTTAAGACCGGCCAATTCATGGAGTGAATTTGTAATCTTCCAATATACTTTAAAAGTCGTGGTCTGCCCGGCTTGCGGCGGAAGCGGACCTGTGCCAACGGCGATATTGTCTTCGTCAAAATAACGCACCGCTTCGTCAAGTGAAACATCCGAATTTAACTTGATAGTCAACTGGTTGGAACGGTTGTTCTCATTATCGCTCGACAACTCTTCCGATTTTCCTCCAAGAGCGAATTGCGCGTAGCTTTTAATTTCAAAACTTCTGATTAGGCTTGATTCGTTAACGGCACGCACGGGAATTGTGAATTGAATATTTCCTTCTTGGTTCTTTGACAAAGCTTTTAATTCAGGAACTTCATCTTTGGTCCAGACAATCGTGCGCCCCGTCACCTTGCCGTTATTTGCATCAACTAATTTTCTCCAATCCAAAGCCTCGCCGTCGAGCACCGCCATTATGATAACGTCGTTCATCGGCTGTTCGCCTTTATTGACATAGGAAATTGAATAATTAATCGTTTCCCCAAAATCAATTCCTTGGTCGGAGGCCTCCCCGTTGGCAGACAGAGTAAGATTTAAAGAATTCTTCACAATCTCTATATCAAAGGACCGCTCCTCGAATATATACTCTTTGCCGCTTGTTTCATCTTTAAAACTGAAGCTAATTTTCAGTGTTTCGGTATCGTTCTTCTTATCATTAAACTTAAACTTGAAGGCTACATCTTTTTTTTCTTCCTTAAATTTTTTAACATTAAAAGTTCCCGGCTCAGTCATTTCTATATCTTCGCCATAGTCGGCTTTTGGGAATTCAAGATTATCCATCGCCGGAAAATGCACTGCGAAACTTGGAATAAAAGTCTTTTCCAAAGGCTTGTAACTGACAGACAGGTCTGCGTCTTGACCCACCAACACACTGGTCGGGGCCGTTGCCTCCATTTCAAAACCGGAACTCTTCAATACAATATCCTGACTGGCTGATTTTTTAAATTCGCTTGTATAGCCCGCGGGATGATATGACAAATCGGCGAAAACAATATTTGAAGCTCCCACCGGAGAAATCATTCGACCGGTCACAGTGACTTTGCCACTGGCAAATTGTCGCAAATCCGGCAATTGCCATTTATTGTTACCCTCTGTCGCTGCGGGTTCGCTTGATTCAAAAATAAAATTATCGGGATAGGTCAATTGCAAGCTCAGTCCTTCGAGAGCCTGCGCTTCCTGATTCTTGTAATCTATCGTATATTGGAAGGTTTCATTTGCGCTCAAATTGTCAGGCGCGCTGATGTGGATATCAGCGACGTTAGTATCATCGCCTCTTTGTATGAACCAATAATAAGCGCCTGCTCCCAGAGCGCCGATGACTATCAAATAAAACGCTATCATTCCCATCCAGGTGAAAAAACCGCGCTTTGGTTTAATCATCACCTCTTT
>CAYUIC010000016.1:20369-21721 GCA_964444675.1 uncultured Gammaproteobacteria bacterium
ACATTTATGCGTTTGCCGTTATCATCTTCAAAAATTTCCGAAAGGCTTTCGTCAATCGTTGCTTTACTGACAGACCCGTTCAAATAACGATCAAAGGATTTGTCGCTATTTTGTGGGATTGGACTTGATGTAAAATTTTTGTTTTTTTTCGGCATATTATGGCTTATAAAATAGAACTGAACTAAAGAAATCTTTATTTAAAGGCTGTTTGATATGCGCGCCTGTCGCGTCGACTGAAAGGTTATCGGGATAACTCCATAGGCTCTTCCAACCGTTTGCGATATTCAAGTTGGCCACTAAGTCAGTATTCAAATCGCCCGGTTGTTTTTGAACTAATAAATTATAATGATAGCTTGGGTCGTTTTTTAATCTGTTCCATATTCTATCGAACCATGTTTTAGGTTGGGTTTCGGTGAAATTAAATGGCAGCGTGTAGACAAATTCAAGTGTTGCGGTTTCTCCAGGGTCGACCATGGACCAATTGGCAAAGACGGTTTTACCGTTTTCAGAATAAATTTTGGTTCCACTCGCTGCGTCGGTGATTGCGTTGTTTTCGCTTTCCAAATCGGGGTCGTCTTTCCAGTTTGCTTCCGGCGATTCAAAGTACGAAGCATCAGGTTGCCTGAATCCTTTGGCTGATATGAGTCGAGCTCCTTCAGGAACATATACGCGAATCCATGCAACGTTGCGAACACCTACAAAAGGCTGATTTTTCTCGCCGCTATGTGCTCGTTCAAGCTTCAGCGTATCAATAATTTGGCCATCAGGCAAGATTTGCGAATCATGAGTTATAGTTTTTTTCATCACTCTATCGGATTTTTGGCCTCCGATGTTGGTTGAACTAACCATCAAATAATCCCCGTCAATTTTTTTTATGCCCGCATCCCAGCCGAAATCTTCAACTGAACGTTGTAACTCAGGATCGTTAAGGTAAACAAGGATTTGTTTTTCTTCAAGGCTCTGCTCCAGCATTCCAATCAGCGCAAAAGCTTTCTCAGGATTCATGTTTTTCGGAAGATCTTCCAATAACTTTGAAATCAAATCGCCGATAATTTTTTTCGGTTCGGTGGTTTCCTGAGGTTTTTGTTCCGAGAAGGTCTGCGTAACTTGCCAGAAGTTCTTTGCGTCAATTACAACACCATATTCTTTAGTCATATCAACTGGGCCATGAATCTCAAGTAATTTTTCAACTACCGTCGGGGTTAAACTAATAACGCCGTCAACCGTCGGGCCGTCGCTCTTTTCATAAAACCACTGTATCTTTTTAGCGCTTGTCGGCCAATCAGGCCACCAGTTTGAATCCCAAAAATGCCAAAGCGGATTTAATAACCACAGAGGTTTTGGTGCTACCA
>CAYUIC010000017.1:0-11207 GCA_964444675.1 uncultured Gammaproteobacteria bacterium
AAGGTATATAAAACACAATAACGACTTTTTTTCTCAGGATTACAAATAACTAATAACTGGTCACCCTTAGAAAGTTTCTTGATTGGCCTCACTGACCAATGAAATTTTATTGAACTATAGTTAGAAAATAATTTTAACAGAACCATCCTTTCTTTCGCCGAATTAAAAACTGGTTTAACTTTGCTCGTAGAAAGCAGGGCTAATGTTGCTGGTACCGAAAGTGTTTTTCTGGTTATATTAACCGTATCAAGCACGGACATACGGCCTCCTAATAATTCGTTTGTCAACTCAAACGCTAAATACAATTTTTGAATTTTTTTATTATTTTCCAATTTAATTTCTCCTTTTAAAGAACTCTTACTTTATTTGAATTAACCATACCATATTGTTTTTTTATAACTTTGTCAATCCTTTGACTAAAAGCTTTCTAACCGCTACATTTACTGTATAATATAATTCTATGGAAACAGCGCGAACAAACGACGTATTATCTTGGGACGAATGCTTTATGCGTATCGCACGCGTTATTGCCCAACGCTCAAAAGACAGCTCGACGCAAGCCGGAGCCGTTCTTGTTAACCGCGATCATGTCGTGGTTGGACTTGGTTATAACGGCTGGCCGCGAGGCATTGATACGGATAAGTTGCCCTGGGAACGCGATGGCAAGCCCTCGGAAACAAAATACGCTTATGTTGTGCATGCCGAAGAAAACGCGGTGTATAACGCCAACGGTTCCACCCGCGATTGTATTTTGTACTGTACCCTTTTCCCTTGTAACGAATGTGCGAAAACCATGATTCAAAACGGTATCAGTGAAGTTGTTTTTGAAAGCGATAAATATCATGATCAGGAAGCCTGGATCGCTTCTCGTAAACTCCTTGATCTCGCCGGCATCAGATGTCGACAATACGTTTCTAAAGATTAATATGGACGAAAAGAAACGCTTAATTATTATTGAAGACAGCTGTGGCCCGGAAGATAACGCCATGCTTCAAGCTTTGTATTCACGAAGTGCTGCGAGCGTAACCGAGCATTTGGAAAAAGTAAAAAAAAGCGGCTCAGGCAAATTCATGGAAAGCTACTATGTCGGATATGGGCATGGCAGCATCGGTGATTGCGGCTCAACCACAATTTTTATTGAAAACGTTTCAATACTCGCGGCCAAAGCAATTCAGGACTGGCGACTTTATTCAGGACAAGAAACTTCGACCCGCTATATTGATATGGCCAAGCAGCCTATTATCGATCCGCTATCTAGTGATGAATCAAAAACAATTATAGAGGATTGGATGAAGTTCTATATCGACTCGCAGGAAGGGGTTAAAGAACATTTGCGCACTACACACCCTCGTCGCGCTGAAGAAGAAGAAAAAACATATGAACGAGCGGTTAATGCGCGCGTCTTTGATATTCTGCGCTCATTCTTGCCTTCAGGAATTGCGACGCAATTAAGCTGGCACACTAACCTTCGTCAAGCCGCAGACCGCTTAGCTTTACTTCGTCATCACCCAGTCGCTGAAATCAAAGATTTGGCCGAAGAAATTTTAAGACAATTAAAAGAAAAATACCCGTCAAGCTTCAGCCATAAACTATACGAAGCGCAAGAAGCTTACCGCGCCGAAGTTTCCAAAGACTTCTCTTATTACCATAATCCCGACTCCCCTACTTTTGATTTTAAGACCAATATTAATCCCGAATCTCTTAAGCCGTTTGAAAAAATAATTAGGGAGCGGCCGATTAAAACAAATCTTCCTTCATTCTTGGATGAACTGGGCGGTTGTTACTGCGACTATTTGATTGATTTTGGATCATCTCGAGACCTACAACGACATCGTAACGGCGTTTTCCGCATGCCGCTTGTTACTACAGATTTTGGCTTTCATAGCTGGTACCTCGACCAACTGCCGAGTGATTTAAGGACAGAGGCTGAGCAATTGATTCAAAAACAAACAGAACGTATTAACGCCCTGGATTGCAACGTAGAAACAAAGCAATATTACATCTCTCTTGGCTTTCTTGTGTCCTGCCGGACATACTACAGTCTGCCGGGTCTTGTATATCTCGTAGAACTGCGTTCTGACACGACGGTCCACCCGACTATCCGACCGCTTATGCAACAAATCCATCATGCTTTGCACGCTGCTTTGCCAAGCGTAACTTTATATACAAATCTTAATGAAAGCGATTGGGATATTCGCCGTGGCACCCAAACCATAGAAAAAAAATAATATGATTATAATCGGACTCATCGGATCAATGGCAGCAGGTAAATCTACCGCTACGGATTATCTAGCCCAAAAATATGGCGCCGCTCGCTATCGCTTTTCTGATCTTTTACGCGATTTGGTACGTCGACTGTATCTTCCGGAAACAAGAGATAATTTGATTCAAATTTCCATAGTATTACGCAATGAATTCGGACAAGACCTTTTAGCCAGGACATTGGCCGAAGACATTAAAAAAAATAAGGAACACGACTATATCATTGCCGAAGGTATACGCCGCGAAGAAGACATTAAATTTTTACGTGAACTGCCGGGTTTTCATTTGATTAGTATTGATGCCGACATTGAAACTCGTTATAAGCGTCTTAAAACACGCGGTGAAAACGAAGATGATCAAACAAAAACCTTTGAAGAGTTTGTCGCAGATCATGAACGCGAAACGGAAAAAAGCATTATCCCGTTAATGGCTAAGGCTGAATTTACATTGAATAACAATGGCGACGCTCAATCTCTGTATAATCAAATCGACGAGATTATCAAAAAATTATGAGCAAAGGAATATTTATTGTCATTGACGGCACTGACGGTTCCGGCAAAAAAACCCAAACAGAACTCTTGGTTAAACGCTTGCAGAGCGAAGGACGAGAAGTAATGGCCATGAGTTTTCCTAACTATGGCAAACCCGCGGCTACATTAGTTGAAATGTATTTACATGGCGACTTCGGCACTGATGAACGATCGGTTGACCCTTACGTTGCTTCCACCTTTTTTGCCGCTGACAGATTTGCTGAAAAATCGACAATCCAGCAAGCTCTCAATGAAGGCAAGATCGTTATTGCCGATAGATACCTAACGGCCAATATGGCTCATCAAGGGGGCAAATTTGAAACCACACAAGAGAGAAAAGAGTATTTCGAATGGCTCTATAATTTTGAATATAAACACGCACAAATTCCAAAGCCTGATTTAAATATTATTCTGTATGTTCCGGCTGAAGTAAATATTAAATTGATTGAAAATCGAGGAAACGTAAAAGATATTCATGAAAACAACCCGGATCATTTAAAACGTGCGGACCAGACTTATCGCGAGATTGCCGAACAATTCTCGGATATTGAATTGGTTGAGTGTTGCCATTCGGGAGAGATAATGAGCCGAGAAACGATTCACGAATTGATTTGGGAGAAAGTTCAAAAGATGCTAAAATAATAGCATCTTTGTATGCCCTACGACGTTATTATCGGCCTGGAAATCCATGCCGGACTTAATACAAAATCAAAAATGTTCTGCTCCTGTCCGAACCAAAATTCGGATGAGCCGAACACTAATGTCTGCCCGATTTGCTTAGGCCATCCGGGCGCTTTGCCATCGGCTAATACCAAAGCGATTGAAGATACTATTCTTCTCGGTCTGGCTTTGGGCTGCAGTATCAACCAACATTCCAAATTCGACCGCAAAAACTATTTTTATCCTGATTTGCCCAAAGGCTATCAGATTTCCCAGTACGATATACCTTTTTGCCAAGGCGGCTCGCTCGACGCCAACGATCAAACAATCCAAATCACCCGAATCCATTTAGAAGAAGATACAGGACGTTTGTCGCATCCGGCAATAAGCGATGATTCACTAGTTGATTTCAACCGCGCCGGCACTCCCCTCGTGGAACTCGTTTCCGAACCTGTGATTAGAGATGCCGCGACTGCCAAAGCCTTTGGTCAGCGTTATCAGCAAGTCTTGCGTTATCTACGAATTTCCAATGCTGATATGGAAAAGGGAGAGATGCGCTGCGAAGCCAATATCAGCTTGCAAAAGAAAGGAAGCTGGAAATACAGCGACGGACATATCTTGCCTGTCGGCAAGAATAAACTTAATCACAAGGTTGAATTGAAAAATATCAATTCATTCAAAGCAATGGAAAAAGCCATCGAGTTTGAAATTAAACGCCAGTCAGCCTTACTAGACAAAGGTGAGTCAATTGCCGCTGAAACTCGCGGGTGGAATGATACAAAAAATGAAACGGTTCGCCAAAGAGTCAAAGAAACTTCAGCAGATTATCGATATTTCCCGGACCCTGATTTACCACCTGTTGTTATCAGCCCGGCGTGGCTCAAAACTATAAAGTCCCGCATGGTTGAACTGCCGTGGAAAGCCGAAAATCGTTTACGACGTGACTACGGGCTTTCCGAATACGATGCCAAGGTTCTTGCTTCAGACACCGAACTCTCCGGTTTTGCGGAAAATGTTATTTCCGAAATGCAATCTTGGATTAAATCAAAAAAAGATTCTTGGGAAAGACAGGATAAAACCTTATGTAAACTGGCGGCCAATTGGATTATTAACGAGCTGATGAAGCATCTCAACGAAAAGAATATGCTTATCAGTGACCTTAAGCTAAGCGCGGAAAATTTTGCTGAATTAATGCTTATGATCCATGAAGGTAAAATTAATTCAAGCGCGGCACAAACAATTCTTGCTGAAATGATGAAAAATAGCGGAGAGCCACAAGCTATCATGAAAAATTTAAATTTAGAAATTCTTGATGATGAAAAAACTATCTGGGAAGCAATTGCAAAAGTAACCAAATTTAATGAAAAACAATTTGATGAATGGAGAAATGGGAAAGATAGTTTAAGTAACTTCTTTATTGGGAAAGTAATGGCCGAAACTCATGGAAAAGCTAATCCAGAAACAGTAAAAAAACTTTTTGAGAAATTTTTAAAACAATAATATGAAGATCGCGATATTTGATTTAAAACCTTGGGAGAAGAAAATGTTCGACACTGCGCTCAAAGGACACAAAATTAGCTATTTTGAATCCGACATTGATCATACTAATGTTTCTAAGTTTAAAGATGCTGAAATTGTTTCCTGTTTTGTTAGTTCTCAAATGAATGCAAAGCTGATTGCCTCTTTGCCACAATTAAAGTTTATCGCAACTCGTTCAACCGGCTATGATCATATTGATCTAAAAGAAGCAGGCAAAAGAAAAGTTAAAGTTTCTAATGTCCCAACCTACGGAGAAAATACCGTTGCGGAGCATGCCTTTGCATTAATTTTAGATCTATCAAGAAACATTCATAAAGCCTATCTGCGTTCAAAGAAGAATGATTTTTCAATAGAAGGATTAATGGGTTTTGATTTAGCTGGTAAAACGTTAGGAGTTATTGGTTGTGGTCATATTGGTAAACACATGGTTCGTATTGCCAAAGGTTTTGGTATGAAAGTATTAATTTTTGATAAAAGCACTAAAACTACGCTTAAAGAATTACTTTCCAATTCAGATATCATCAGTCTACATTTACCTGCTTGCAAAGAAACATTTCACATTATTAATCGAAAAAATATTAATTTAATAAAAAAGGGCGCAATTTTAGTTAATACTGCTCGCGGGACTTTAATTGAAACGGACGCCTTAATACAAGCTCTTAAGAAAAATATACTCAAGGGTGTGGGATTGGATGTAATAGAAGATGAAGAATTACTAAGCGAAGAGCAACATCTTGCGCATCGTCATGAAAAAAATAAAAAATTTGCGCGCCTTGTTAACGAACATAAGCTTTTAAAAATGGATAATGTTGTCTATACCCCGCATATTGCATTTTACAGCCAGGAAGCTGTTAATAGGATTACTAAGACAACCATAGAAAATATCCTCGCCTTTATTAAAGGCAAAGCACAAAATCTTGTTTTGAAGAAATAAAAAGAGCCTATATGGTATAGGCTCGTTCTACGAAACTTTGTTAATTTTTATAGCTTTATATCAGGCAGAATGAAATCTGATTCCTGACCGGCTTCATCTTTAACCCGGAGATTTTGAGCACTGAAGCTTAGAATACAAGTTTTTGTATCAAAGCTAATTATAATTTCTCCGCCGCATATTATTGATCTTTTTTGTTTAGGATTAGTACTTGTTCCAACATATACTGATCCTGTTGTTACGGTATCGGTTATTACTTCTGCTGTGCTGTTATGATAATCACGGAGGATTTCTCTGGCGCGCCTGTATTTATCTTCCTCTCCCTGATTACTATATAGTTGGAAAAGACTGACTGCCGTAGTGGAAAGAATCTTTTCCTCTGAATAAACAGAGAAATTTTCCTCACTGGAACAATATACGTGAAGCATATATCCTTCACGGTTTATTGTTGCTGTTCTCGGCTTTTCTCCGTGCCTTGTCCACAAATCAGGGTCCAATACATCGTCAAATTCATATTTGCATTCCCATGGCATTAACATTTTTCCTGAAGCAGAAAAATTGTTTTGCGCTATGACATAATCATCCGGAACAAGAACACCGTTCATACCGGAACTCCAGGGCTGTGCCTGAACAACGTATGGCAGAATAAAAAATAAAGCTATTAATATTGAAATGTACTTTTTCACTTGACCCTCCTTGGGTATATTTAATTTAACATCAAACTTTTATAAAAAGTAGTATAACACATAAAGATAAATATGTCAATAGCCCAGTATTTTATCTATTTTCTTACGTTCCGTGGCTTTTATCCAATGGATCTCTCTCCCCTGCTTTTCCCACCTTCTAAACCAGGTCATTTGTCGTTTCGCAAATTGCCCGGTTGCAATGGCCAACTTATTAATCATTTCATCTTTAGTTAATTTTTTTTGGAGAAATTGCGACACGAACTTATATTCCAAGCCAAAGCTTTCAAGCCTTTCCCAGCTCAAAGCTTCTATATGCAGTTTTTCTACTTCCTTAATCATCTCATTATTCTTAAGACGATCTAAGATTCGTTGTTTAATTCTTTTTCGTAAAGTCTCCATTCCCACTTCTAAACCAATCACTGTAAAATCATACGGTGGTTTTTTTATTCTTGGTTTTGTCTCAAGGATATTTTCGCTCGCTTTTAATATCTCTAAATATCTAATTAATCTTCGCTTATTATTTTTCTCTGAGTTATTTAATCTTTCAAAAAATGCTTTATCTTGTTTTGTAACTAAGCTTTGAATTTCAATCAGTGTTAATCTTTCAAAATCTGTGTTATCTGTGGTTCTGACATTTTTATCTAGTAGATATCCATCAACCAACGCCTGTAAATACAAGCCAGAACCACCGACGACAATAGGCAATTTACCCCTCTTTATAACGTCTAAAATGGCCTTCTGAGCGGCTTTTTGATACTGATAGAGGTCATAAGGCTTTCTAGGGTCAGCGACGTCTATAAGGTGATATTTTACAGCACTTTTCCCACTACCATATTCGGCTAAATCCTTGCCTGTTCCAATATCCATCCCTTTATACACTTGCCTCGAATCAGCCGAAATAATCTCGCCGTTATGAGCGCGCGCCAATTCAACTGCCAGTTTGGTTTTGCCGGAAGCAGTCGGTCCAATAATGACAAGGATTTTAGGTTTCTTTTTCATGAGCCTATTGTATATGAATTTTGAGAAATAAAAAAGCCCACCTTTTGATGGGCTTATTTATACTATTGATACCACTTTTAAATGTCTTTCCCTTTTTTCCCGGTAACAAGAAATTTCTTTTCTTCCATCGTAATTTTAACTGTATTCAGTAGATCATTATATTCAATATATATTGAACCTCCAACTATATTCCATTCTTCTAGTTTAAGTATGGAGGAATTTGAAATAATGAACATTGTACCGGTCTCGATGATAGTAGAAGCAGTGAAAATCCGTTCTGACATTGAAGACATATGGATGTTATGGTATGTCTGACCTTCCTGAGAATAGAAAAAATCATACGCTGAAAATGGACCATCAAAATAAAGCATCAAAAGAGTGTCGTCAGTAAGAATATAAAATTCATTTTCTTCTTTAACACTATTTGTCTTTATTGAGAATAATTTTTCTTCATCAGGATGCAACACTCCTTCAAGTGTCCTAACTCCATCTTCTGTTACATCTGAATACGCAACAAACAAGGTCTGGGAATTACTTAGTGATACAATTGAAATTACTATGAGTAATAAAAAGAACGTTTTCATTATCCTCCTCCGGGATTTTATTTATTCAAACCTTACTCTGAAGCCTTGAGTTCGTCAAGTAGTTGCTTTTGTTTCTTTGTTAAATTAGTTGGGGTTTTTACTATGACTTCAACCAAATGATCTCCCCTGCCCTTACCACGCAAATGCGGAACGCCTTTTGATTTTAAAATAAACACCTTGCCCGATTGAGTTCCTTCAGGAATCTTTAATGTTACTTTACCGTCAACCGTTTCAACATCGACTTTTGTACCGAGCGCCGCATCGGGAAAACTAATTGTTGAACGTGTTACGATGTCATTGCCTTGGCGGGTAAAACGCGGATCAGGACTAACTAAAATTTTAATATATAAATCACCGCTTCCAGAACCTTTTTCTCCCGCCTCTCCCTGTCCGCTTAAACGCATGGTTTCACCGCTTGAAATTCCGGCCGGGATTTTAATAGTCAAAGAAACCTGTTCTTTGGTTACGCCGCTACCATGACAAACCTTACAAGGCTTGGTGATAATCTTGCCTTCGCCTTTGCAATCAGGACACGCGACTTGCATCTGTACTTGGCCGAACATCGTATTCTGCAATTTATGTACTCTGCCCTTGCCCTGACACGTTTTACAGGTTTCAGGATGAGTGCCGGGTTCGGCGCCTGATCCGCTGCAAGTCTTGCATGATACCGTCTTATTCAAGGTGATTGCTTTTTCAGCACCAAAAACCGATTCCATGAACGGAATTGATAGACTTAATTCAAGATCAGAACCTCGCGTTGAGCGGCGCCGTTGACCGCCACCAAATCCAAAAATATCTCCGAAGCCGCCGAACATATCGCCAAGATCATCCATGTTGATATTAAATCCTTGTCCACCAAAACCTTCAAAACCGCCAAAGCCTTGGCCGCCGGCCTGATTAAAATTCGAACCAAAGCGGTCATACTGAGACCGCTTGTCCTTGTTGCCTAAAACCTGATACGCTTCGTTTATTTCTTTAAACTTTGCTTCATCGCCGCCGCCTTTGTCAGGATGGTATTGATGGGCTTTTTTACGAAACGCTTTTTTAATTTCCTCCTCAGTCGCGGTTTTGGTAACACCTAAAATGTCGTAATAGTCTTTGGACATTAATCTCTTGCCTTAAAGCCAATCTCGCCTTCAACCGGTTTTGATTCTTCGATTGGACCGAAACTCTTTTCGTACATCTTCAAATTTTCCTGCATAGCCATGAGAATACTCTTATAATGACTCGGCGTTGTCAGAATCTTCGCCGTAACTCTGCCGCTCGGAGCCATAACATTGCCAAAGGTAATGCGGAACTCTTCTTTGTTGTGACCAATGTTCGCCCAGTTGGCGTATTCTCCGCCGCCCGGAATCGGGTCGGCAATTTGAATCTGGTTTTGTTGTTCTTGTGACATATTATTTTTTTTCTTCGAACTCGCCTTCAACTGGGCCGGATTCGGGTTGATTAGTTTGATTAGCTTCTTCTTGCTTTGGCTGTTCAGCTTGCGCGGCGTTTTGATACATGGCCGCACCAATCTTTTGTGCCACTGTATTTAACTCTTCCATGGCTTTTTTGATATCCTCATATTTATCAGTGTCCTTCAGATCTTTTAAGGCCTTTAATTTTGCTTCAAGCTCGGTCTTGTCTTCAGCTTTCATCTTGTCGCCTGATTCTGACAATAACTTGTCAGTCTGGAAAACCACCGCCTCGGCCTGATTTTTGGTATCAGCCGATTCTTTTTTCTTCTTGTCTTCTTCGGCGTGTAACTCGGCTTCCTTTTGCATCTTTTCAACTTCTTCTTTGGACAAACCACTTGAGGCGGTAATAGTAATATGCTGTTGTTTTCCGGAAGCTTTGTCTGTGGCTTTGACGTTCAGGATACCGTTGGCGTCAAGGTCAAATGCGACTTCAACTTGGGGAATGCCGCGCGGTGCCGGCGGAATGCCGTCCAAAATAAACCTGCCTAATGATTTATTATCCGAAGCCATCGGACGTTCACCTTGTACAACGTGAATTTCTACAGAGGTCTGAGAATCCGCCGCTGTTGAGAAGACTTGTGACTTTGAAGTCGGAATTGTGGTGTTACGTTCAATTAACGGAGTGGCTACACCGCCCAAGGTTTCAATACCCAAAGTCAATGGTGTAACATCAAGCAACAATACATCGCGGATATCGCCCTGCATAACACCGGCTTGTACCGCAGCGCCCATCGCAACAACTTCATCCGGGTTCACAGTCAGATTCGGTTCTTTGCCAAAAAATGATTTTACTTTTTCAAGTACCAAGGGCATGCGGGTCATACCGCCGACCATGATAATTTCTTGCAAGTCATTAACAGTCATTCCGGCATCAGCCAAAGCTTTTTTGCACGGTTCAATAGTTTGTTCAACCAAATCTCCGACCAAAGCTTCAAGTTTGGCGCGTGACAGTTTCATTACTAAATGTTTCGGACCTGAAGCGTCAGAAGTAATAAACGGTTGGTTAATTTCAGTTTCTAAGGTAGTGGATAATTCAATCTTAGCCTTTTCAGCCGCTTCTTTAATGCGCTGCAAAGACAATGTATCTTTTGACAAATCAACTCCCTGATCTTTTTTAAATTCATCAATGATCCAGGTTACCAAACGTTGGTCAAAATCTTCTCCGCCCAAATGTGTATTTCCATTAGTTGATTTTACTTCAACCGTGTCTTCGGAGATTTCCAAAATTGAAACGTCAAAAGTTCCGCCGCCCAAATCATAAACCGCGACTTTTTGACCCTTCTTCTTGTCAAAACCATAAGCTAAAGCGGCTGCTGTCGGTTCGTTAATAATACGCTTTACATCAAGCCCGGCAATTTTACCGGCATCTTTAGTAGCCTGTCTTTGCGAGTCGTCAAAATATGCCGGAACCGTAATAATCGCTTCAGTGATTTTTTCTCCAAGCTTTGCTTCGGCATCGGCTTTTAACTTAGACAGAATCATGGCCGAAATTTCTTGCGGCGTATATTCCTTATCTTGAATCTTAACTTTAACACCATCCCCTGACTGCACAATCT